>LGTG01000434.1 GCA_001190015.1 Candidatus Burkholderia crenata | reverse complement strand
TCGTTCAGCCACGCATTAGTATCACAGGCTTCTTCCGATGCACGCTTTCGACCGCCTCAGTTCGTCGTCGCCGTCCCTCATCAACTAATCTTGCGACGACGTTAACAGAAAGGATTCCTTATTAACAGAGAATTGTAGAAAAATATGGGTAATTGTAAGGGTGATCAAGAGCGTACAAGTGTGGCGCGCGCCGTATCCGGCACTGCGGCGGCGACCCTTACAGGAACGAGCCGTGCCGTAACGTTCGGTGGCAAGGCGGGTGTGACCATCGCGCCGGGCGGCCAGCTGGACAGCGACCCGATCGTCTTCGACGTTGCTGCCCAGCCGCCGCTCGCCGTCAGCATTTTTTTATATGGGAACGGGCCAAAAAATGGCCGGGTGGCATAGGGTGGCGAACCAGACGAATTACTTATCGACGCCAGGCAACCATTCCTCCGATACCGACACCGCCGCGTTTCGCACCCGCTTTACGCAATTTGTGTGGCTGACAAGCGTTTCCGTCGATACCGCGCCGGCCCGCGCGATTGTGACGATTGGGGATTCCATCACCGACAGCATGCGCTCCACGCCGAACGCGAACCGTCGCTGGCCCGACGAATTGGTGCGCCGGCTGACGCAAAAGGGCTTCGACGGCACTGCGGTCGTGAATGCGGGAATAACGGCAATCGCTTGCTTAGCGGGTCACCATGCTACGGCGATGCGCTTCTGAGCCGGTTCGACCGCGACGCGCTGCGCCAACCCGGGGTGCGCACGGGGATCCTCCTGATCGGTATAAACGACATCAATTTCCCCGCGATGCCCCCGCGCGCCGGTTTGGATTGCGACGGTCCCCATACGCCTTTAACCGCCGATTTGTTGTTGCGCGGATATCAACGGCTGATTGCGCAGGCCCACCAGCGTGGTGTCCGGATCTACGGCGCAACCTTGACACCGGCCTCGCTGCCGCCGGAACGCGAGGCGATCAGGACGGCAGTGAATGACTCGATCCGTTCAAGCCGCGCTTTCGATGGCGTGATCGACTTCGACCGGGCGCTCCTGGACCCGGCTCATCCTGACCGTCTTCAGCGGCGTTATGACAGCGGCGACCAAATTATCCATCCCAGCGAAGCGGGTTACGCTGCCATGTCGGAAGCCTTTCCCATCGGCGAAATGGGGCTGACGAAGGGCCGTTAAGGATTTCCCCGAAAATAGTTTGAAGATGTCCTTGCTTTAGTTGGCGCCATCGCCTACCATCTTCTTTTTTTGGCAATGTGGCTTGCCAAAGAAGCAGGCGGCCCGCAAAATTGGTGAGTTTGAAAGCGAACGCTAACAAATCTGTTGACGAGGAGAAAAAGATTTTTAATAATGATTTCATTCTTGTGCTGTACGAGCAGCGCCGCGAAAGCGGCAGGGTCTGGTGGGAGTGGATGATGCGGTTTTAGCGAATGTTCTTTAAAAACTAACAGCCGATAAGTGTGGTGTGGGCGCTTTGTGTTTCGCTGAAAAGCGTGGTGGCGATTCTTCGAAAGTGCTGCCGTGAAGCGAAAGTATCAAGTCTCACACTAATTAAGGTAGGTTTTGAGCGTCTTTTCAGAGATGGAAAGATTGGTAGGGACAGGGACTTGTCAGTACGTTGAGGTGGGCGACCTATTCGCAAGAATAATAGAAAACAGTAACAGGCATTGAACTGAAGAGTTCAATCCTGGCTCAGTTTGAACACTGGCGGCATGTCTTACATTTTGTCCGGAAAGAAAACTTCCTGGTTAATACCTGGGGAGGATGACGGTACCGGAAGAATAAGCACCGGTTAATTACGTGCCAGCAGCCGCGGTAATACGTAGGGTGTGAGCGTTAATCGGAATTACTGGGCGTAAAGCTTGCGCAGGCCGTTCGTTAAGACAGATGTGAAATCCCCGGGCTTAACTTGGGGACTGCGTTTGTGACTGGCGAGCTAGAGTATGAGGGGAGGTAGAGTTCCACGTGTAGCAGTGAAATAGGAATACCGATGGCGAAGGCAACTCCTTGGGCTAATACTGACGTTCATGCACGAAAGCGTGGAGAGCAAACAGGATTAGATACCCTGGTAGTCCACGCCCTAAACGGCGTCAACTAGTTGTTGGGGGTTCATTTCCTTACTCAGTAACGTAGCTAACGCGTGAAGTTGACCGCCTGAGGAGTACGGTCACAAGATTATTAAAACTCAAAGGAATTGACGGGGATCCGCACAAGCGGTGGATGATGTGGATTAATTCGGTGCAACGCGAAAAATCTTACCTACTTTTGACATGGTCAGAACCCTGCTGAAAGGTGGGGGTGTTCGAAAGAGAACCGATATACAGGTGTTGCATGGCTGTCGTCAGTTTGTGTCGTGAGATGTTGGGTTAAGTCCTGCAACGAGCACAACCCTTGTCCTTAGTTGCTACGCAAGAGCACTCTAGGGAGACTGCTGGTGAAAAACCGGAAGGTTGGGGATGACGTCAAGTCCTCATGGTCCTTATGGGTAAGGCTTCACACGTCATACAATGGTCGGAAGCCAGAAGGCCGCCAACCCGTGAGGGGGGGATAATCCCAGAAAACCGATCGTAGTCTGCAACTAGACTACGTGAAGCTGGAATCGATAGTAATTGCGGATTAGCAAGCCGCGGTGAATACGTTCCCGGGTACTGTATACACCGCTCGTCACACCATGGGAGTGTGGGAGTGGATTTTCCAGAAGTGGCTAGTCTAACCGCAAGGAGGACGGTCATCACGGTAGGATTTATGACTGAGGTGAAGTCGTAACAAGGTAGCGGTATCGGAAGGTGCGGGTGGATCACTTTTTTTCTCGAGCTCAACGTTTCAAGGTGAAGTGCTAAAGCGCTCGCGCTTATCGGCTGTGAGAAGACAGGCTAAGGGTCTGTAGCTCAGATGGTTAGAGCACCGTCTTGATAAGGCGGGGGTCGTTGGTTCGAATCCAACCAGACCCACCATGATTCGCGCTGCAAAGGATTAGTGAATGTTAATCGCCAGGCGGTCAAATCTACGGATCTTTCAGCATCAAGATACTGGGGGATTAGCTCAGCTGGGAGAGCACCTGCTTTGCAAGCAGGGGGTCGTCGGTTCGATCCCGTCATCCTCCACCAATCATCAATGCACAGCACTCTTAAACGAAGAGTTTAAGTAAAGAGTGGTACGCATTGGCGATTGAGCCAGTCAGTAAGCAACTTAAAGCATAGCGCTTTATTGAGTTGTGCTGTCGTTCTTTAACAATCTGGAAGAAGTAGTAAAGGTTAGTCAAAAGCGCTTAGAGATGGGCGTGATTAGGGTGATCAGGGTTGTGATTGTATCAATGTATGAAAAGGTGATCGAAAGATTGCTTTGGAATACGGTGCGACACGAATATTTAATCGGGGTGAAAGAGTTTCTACGGATGCTGAGCTTCGGTTCGGTGTAGGTGGGATACTCGGAGACACATTTGTTATAGGGTCAAGCGAACAAGTACATGTGGTGGATGCCTTGGCGATCACAGGCGATGAAGAACGCGATGCGGTAGCTTGCGAAAAGCGATGGGGAGCTGGCAAACGAACTTTGATCCGTGTCGATGTCCGAATGGGGAAGCCCGCCGGCCCTCTTCTGGGTCGTCCTGAGCTGAATACATAGGCTCAGTGAAGCGGACGCGGTGAACTAAAACATCTAAGTAACCGCAGGAATAAAGAAATCAACCGAGATTCCTAAAGTAGTGGCGAGCGAAATGGGATCAGCCTGAACTCTTCAGCACGGTCGTTAGCCCAACACTTTGGACATAGCAGGTGATAGCCTTGTAGGCGAAAGCGAATGTGTGGAACTTATACAGGGCGGGACACGTGGAATCTTGTCTGAAGATGGGGGCCATCCTCCAAGGTTAAATACTCGTGATCGACCGATAGTGAACCAGTACCGTGAGGGGAAGGCGAAAAGAACCTCGGGAGGGGAGTGAAATAAATCCTGAAACTGCATGCATAAAAACAGTCGGAGCCTTTGCGAAGGGGTGGCGATGTACCTTTTGTATAATGAGTCAGCCACTTACGTTCAGTAGCAAGCTGAACTGATTAAGACAGGCGTAGCGAAAGCGAGTCCGAATAGGGCGTTCAGTTGCTGGGCGTAGACCCGAAACCCAGTGATCTATCCATAGCCAGGTTGAAGGTGCGGTAACACGTACTGGAGGACGAACCCACTAATGTTGAAAAATTAGGAGATGAGCTGTGGATGGGGTGAAAGGCTAAACAAACTTGGAAATAGCTGGTTCTTTCCGAAAACTATTTAGGTAGTGCCTCGTGTATCATCGGAGGTAGAGCGCTGTCATGGTTGTGGGGTCCATTGCGGGTTACTACGCCATAGCAGATTCCGAATACCGAAGAGTGCAATCACGGGGGACAGACATAGGGTGCTAACGTCCGGTGTCAAGAGGGAAACAACCCAGACCGCCAGCTAAGGTCCCCAAATATTGCTAAGCGGGAAGGCTAAAACAGTCAAGAGGTTGGCTTAGAAGCAGCCGTCTTTTAAAGAAAGCGTAATAGCTCACTGGTCGAGTCGTCTCGCACGGAAGATGTAACGGGGCTAAGTAATATACCGAAGCTGCGGATGCGAGATTTATCTCGCATAGTAGGAGAGCGTTCCGTAAGTTTGTGAAGGCGCATTGAAAAGTGTGTTGGAGGTATCGGAAGTGCGAATGCTGACATGAGTAATCGGCATAGGGGACGACCGTAGTAGGCCGTACCCCTGCCACACCACCCGGCATGCGGATCCGCGCCGGGCGGCTCGAAAAGTTGAGGTTATGAGTCGAGGCAAACCCAACTGATCAAAGTAGGCGATGGGCAACGCACTGTTGAGTAGTTTGCCGCTATTGCGTCACCAGCGGCGGCTGTTTTCTGCCACCTGTCGCGCGATCTCAGCAGACGTTCCCCAACACACGAAGTTTCCGGTAGATGGCCGTACCACGGCGCCAATGCTTGAGCTGAATGGCCCGCAACCGGTGACGCAGCCATTCGTCAGTGCTAACCAGACGCGCGGCGTTTGCGCCAATCCGAAATACGCCTTCCAGCCCAACAT
>LGTG01000433.1 GCA_001190015.1 Candidatus Burkholderia crenata | reverse complement strand
AAGACACCAGCCGAGGCGTTTGAAGAATTAATATTCGCAACCTAAATGATGGTGTTGCAATGACTGCTTGAACCTAAGCAGTGCACTAGTATCGGCGAAGGCCGCTGTCGATGCGCATCATGCGAGCGAGATCAGCGTCGCGCTGATGCTGGCAGTGCTCGCACTCGCAGCGATCGGTGGCGTCATGTTCAGCCGTACGGTCTCGCGGCCTCTTGGCCACGCGTTGCGATGCGCACGGGCGGTGGCGACCGGCAATCTGTCGATGGATTTTGACTCTAGCGGCAAGGATGAGCCCGCGCCGATGCGGCACTGAAAGATATGCAGTCGAGTTTGTCGCACGTGGTCGCGAAGGTTCGTGAAAACGCCGAAGGCGTGGCGACCGCCAGCGCCGAGATCGCAGCGGGCAACCTGAACCTGTCGTCGCGCACGGAAGAACAAGCGGTATCGCTTGAAGAGACGGCGGCCAGCATGGAAGAACTCACCGGCATGGTCCCCCAAAACGCAGAGAACGCGCGGCAGGCATCTACGCCTGCGGACGCCGCTTCGCACACCGCATCGCGCGGCGGCGTAATGATGGGGTCAGGTCGTTGAAACCATGCACGGAATTGCCGATAGTTCGAGCAAGGTCGCGGAGATCATCGCCGTAATCGACGCTATCGCGTTTCAGACCAACATCCTTGCGCTCAACGCGGCCGTGGAAGCGGCGCGCGCCGGTGAGTAAGGGCGCGGTTTCGCCGTGGTCGCAGTAGAGGTGCGTACGCTCGCGCAGCGCAACGGCAGCGAAGGAAATCAAGGCATTGATCGCCCAGTCGACTGATCGTGTCAACGCGGGCTCGGTTCTCGTTGGCGATGCGGGGCAGATCATTGCGGAGATCGTGGGATCGGTGCAGCGTGTGACGGATATTGTCGGGGAGATTTCATCGGCGTCACAGGAGCAGAGCACCGGTACCGAACAGGTCAATACGGTCGTCACGCAAATGGACGAGGTCACACAGCAGAATGCCGCGCTTGTCGAGGAAGCGTCCGCCGCCGCGCACACGCTTGCCGAGCAGGCCAATTCGTTGCGTGACGCAGTGGCTGTGTTTGCTGCCCGACAACGCACTACGGTTTGGTGGAATGTCCACGCGGTCGCAGACGCGTCGGCACGGCGTACCGTTCAAGGCGATCAGTCCGGCGTCGCGACGCGAGCCCGGAGCTGGCTTGGGAGGGTGGATGAACTAGCTGACCGCGTAGCGCTCAAGCCAGTGCGCATACGGCGCGGGTAGCGTCCACGAAGGACGTGCAAGGCCGAGTTTTTTCGCCGCGTAGTACGTCCAGTGAGGATTGGCCAGATTGGCGCGGCCGACCATCACGAGATCGAGCTGGCCTTCGCGGACTGCGTTATCGGCGAGTTTCGGTGTATCGATTCCCCACGCCGACGAGACCGGCAACTGCGCTTCACGCCGGACCCGATGCGCAATCGGTACGAGGAACGCGGGCGCCCGCGGAATGTTGGTTGTCGGCGTGGAGAACCCCACGCTGACGCTGAGCATGTCCAGCCCTTCGCGCTTGAAATTTTTCGCTAGCTCAATGGATTCCGCGAGGGTTTCCTCATTGCGGCCGTCGTATTCGATCACGCCGAAGCGAGCTGTCAGCGGCAGATGCTCGGGCCATACTTCGCGCACTGCAGCCAGCGTTTCCAGCATGAAGCGGCTGCGGTTCTCGAGGCTTCCGCCATAGGCGTCATCGCGTTGATTGGAATGCGTCGAGAAAAAGCTCTGACCGAGATAGCCGTGTGCGAAGTGCAGTTCCAGCCATTCGAAGCCCGCATCGAGCGCCCGTTTTGCCGCAGCAACAAAATCCTGGCGTACGCGGGCGATATCGTTGAGCGTCATCGCCGTGGGCACCTTCGGCAGGTCGGCCCCGAAGGCGATGGCCGAGGGAGCGATAGTCTGCCAGCCGCGCGGATCGTCTTCGCTTATGTGGTCGTCGCCTTCCCACGGCCGGTTGGCGCTTGCCTTGCGGCCCGCGTGAGCGATCTGGATCCCTGGCACGGCGCCGGCCACCTTGATCGACGCAACGACGGGCACGAATGCCTGCGCCTGCTCGTCATTCCAGATGCCGGTGCAGCCCGGGGTGATGCGCCCTTCAGGAGATACGGCTGTTGCCTCAACGATCACTAGGCCGGCGCCGCCGCGCGCGAGACTGGCCAGATGCACGCTATGCCAGTCGTTGATCAGGCCGTCTACAGCGGAGTATTGGCACATCGGCGGGATCGTAATGCGGTTGCGCAAAGTGATGTCTTTGAGCTTGAAGGGTTCGAATAATGTGGGCATCCGGCAGGCTCCGTGGAGTTGTTCGATAGTTCGATAAAAATTGAACTATAATTATCACAGAAACCGGTACCATCTGCAGTATGTGTACATATAACCATCCCGCCCCTGGGGCTTCACCTGGTAGCGGATCTTCAACGCCTTGAGCGATCCGGTACGTCTCGACATCGTGCGGCATTTGTCGCGTGTCACGAAGGTCACCTGCGGGGAGCTCGACGGCAGCCGCCCCAAGTCAAGCATGTCCCACCACTTCCGCATCTTGCGCGGAGCGGGTCTTGTCCAGACGCGCGTTGGCCGGCACGGTTCATCAGAACACGCTGCGGCGTGCTGAACTCGACAGCCGGTTTCCGGGGCTCATGGACGTTATCCTCAAACAGGCTCCCTGACGAAGTCACCTTTCCCGACACATTGATCGCACAATTGAAGGGAAATTGAAACCATCAGCGTAGCGGATAGTTCCTCTTGCAAATCGTGATTTCCCTTGGCGACCGGCGGCGATTAGCATGGTCGGGATCGGATCGGTACCGCCTGGACATACCGGAAGCCGCGAGGGAGACCCAGCATGGAACATCACGCCCGCACGCAAGACGAGCGGCTCGAGATCAAGACGACCACGTGCTACATGTGCGCTTGTCGCTGCGGCATTCGCGTGCATTTGCGCGAAGACGAAGTGCGTTACATCGATGGCAACCCGGAGCATCCGCTCAACCAGGGCGTGATCTGCGCGAAGGGCGCGTCCTGCATCATGAAACTTCTCCCGCCGGCCTCACGCAGCCGTTGATGCGCCGAGCGGGCGTCGAGCGTGGCAGTGCAGAGTTTGAACCGGTGTCGTGGGAAGTTGCCTTCGATACGCTGGAAAAGCGCCTTGCCGGCATTCGCGCCACCGATCCCAAGAAGTTCGTGCTCTTTAACGGCCGTGACCAGATGCAGGCGCTGACAGGCCTCTTTGCCAAACAGTTCGGTATGCATAACTATGCGGCGCATGGAGGCTTTTGTTCGGCGAACATGGCCGCCGGCATGATCTATGCGCTCGGCGGCTCGTTCTGGGAATTCGGTGGTCCCGATCTCGACAGCGCCAAGTTGTTTTTCATGATCGGCACGGCGGAAGATCATCATTCGAACCCGCTCAAAATCGCCCTCTCGAAGTTCAAGCGCGGGGGCGGGCGCTTTATCGCAATCAATCCCATACGCACCGGTTACGCCGCCATTGCCGACGAATGGGTACCGATCAAGCCCGGCACCGACGGCGCGCTGTTCATGGCGTTCCTCCAAGAGCTGATCGCAGCCGACGCCTGGGACCACGAGTTCGTGCGCCGCTATACGAACGCGGCCGACCTCGTCGATCTCAACGAACAGAGCGAGAACTTCGGCCTGTTCGTGAGCGACCCGGATACACCCGCGGGCAATCCGCTATTTCCGCAAAATCATGCATAGTGGGATGTCGAAGCGGCGCGTGCCGTGCCGCATCATTCGCCCGGCGTGACACCCGCGCTCGATGACCGCTATACGCTCGAGGACGGCACACCCGTTGCGCCATCGTTCACGCTGCTGTGCGAGCGTGTGGCGGATTGCACGCCCGAGTGGGCGGCTGACATCACCGGTATTCTCGCTGCCACCATTCGCCGGCTCGCGCAGGAGATGATCCAGACGAGCCGCGACCACCGGATCACGCTGCCCATTCGTTGGACCGACGCGTGGGGCGAGACGCACGAAACCGTCACCGGCAACCCCGTCGCTTTTCACGCCATGCGCGGGCTCGCAGCGCACTCCAACGGCTTCCAGTCGATCCGTGCGCTCGCGGTGCTGATGTCACTGCTTGGCACGATCGACAGGCCCGGGGGCTTTCGGCATAAATCGCCGTTTCCGCGCGCCGTGCCGCCATCGGCCAAATCCCCGAACAGTCCCGACGCCGTCAGGCCGAACACACCGCTCGCAACCGGGCCGCTGGGCTGGCCCGCGGCGCCGGAAGACCTGTTCATCGATGAGAACGGCGGCCCGGTTCGCATTGATAAAGCGTTCTCGTGGGAGTATCCGCTGGCCGTGCACGGCGTGATCACCAATGCGTGGCGAGGCGATTCGTACCCCATCGACACACTGATGATCTTCATGGCCAACATAGCCTGGAACTCGTCGATGAATACAACGAAAGTGCAAGAGATGCTCGTCGACAAACACGCGAACGGGGACTACAAGATTCCGTTCATCGTGGTGTGCGACGCGTTCCAGTCGGAGATGACGGCGTTCGCCGACCTGATCCTGCCGGACACGACTTACCTTGAGCGCCACGACGCCATGTCAATGCTCGATCGCCCGATCTCCGAGTTCGACGGTCCGGTCGATTCCGTGCGCGTGCCCGTTGTGCCGCCCACGGGCGAGTGCAAGCCGTTCCAGGAAGTGCTGATCGAGCTTGCGTTACGGCTGAAGTTTCCGGCATTCACTGCGGTTGAAGGCACGCGGCGCTTTCGTGACTATCCCGACTTCGTGGTCAATTTCACGACGACACCTGATTCGGGTGTAGGTTTCCTGATTGGATGGCGTGGCAAGGATGGGGATAAGGCGTTGGTGGGCAAGCCGAACCCGAAGCAGTGGGAACAGTACGCAAAGAACAACTGCGCGTTCCATCACGTGTTGCCGGAACACTTGCAGTAAATGCGCAACTGCAATGGCCCGTATCTCGACTGGGCGGTGAAAAACGGCTTTCGCAAGTTCAGGGAACCCATCGTCATCCAGCTTTATTTCGATGTCGTGCAGAAGTTTCGTCTCGCGGCGCAAGGGCGAACGAAAGGCAGGCAGCCTCCCGATCACTTACGTGAGCGTGTCGAAAAATACTTCGATCCGCTGCCGTTCTGGTACACGCCGCTTGAAAGCAATTCGACCGATCTCGAGCGTTTCCCGCTCGCGGCCGTCACGCAGCGGCCAATAGCGATGTATCCATGGGACTCGCAGAATGCGTGGCTACGGCAGATCCATGGCGAGAACTATCTCTACATGATCTACATGAATCCGTTGATGGCGGCCGGGAACGGCATTGCGGATGGCGGTTGGATCTACGTTGAGTCGCAGTGGGGACGCGTGCGTTGCATGGCTCGTTTCAGCGAAACGGTAGAGCCAGTAACGGTATGGACCAGGAATGCAATCGGCAAGGCGTCGGGCGCATGGAACCTCGGCGCCCACGAGAACGAATCGCAACGTGGCTTCCTGCTCAATCACCTGATTACCGATGAACTACCCGGCACGGACGAAGCGCCCGGGCGTCTCTCGAACTCGGAACCGGTGACAGGGCAGGCTGCGTGGTACGACGTGCGGGCGAATTCAACCGGTTGTTGCAACATCTCGAAATTTG
>LGTG01000432.1 GCA_001190015.1 Candidatus Burkholderia crenata | reverse complement strand
CTTACACCTCCAAGATTGCGCCCATGCTGGGCGCACACATAAAAAAAAGCAGCCCGAAGGCTGCCTTTTTATCTCGCCAAACTCGCGAAAAGCTTTAGTGATTACCGCGCAGTTTCCGCAGGCGCTGAATTGCCGCGATCTGAGCCGTCGCGTACGCCAGCTCGGCTTGCGCGGTTGCGTACTCGAGGTTCGAACCTGTGTTCTGCAACGCTTCTTCAGCGCGCTTCTTCGCGTCCTGCGCCTTGGCTTCGTCGAGATCCTGACCACGGATCGCGGTATCGGCAAGAACCGTCACCACGCCAGGCTGAATCTCGAGAATCCCGCCTACAACGAACACGAACTCTTCGTCACCGTTCTCCGCTTCGATACGCACCGCACCCGGACGAATCCGCGTGATGAGCGGCGTGTGGCCCGGCAGAATGCCGAGTTCACCCGCTTCGCCTGGTAGTGCGACGAACTTCGCCCGGCCCGAGAAGATCTGCTCTTCCGCGCTGACGACGTCTACTTGAATTGTTGCCATATCGACTCCCTTCGACGAGTGTATTACGATGCGCTCGCTTTGGATAAAGCCAGCGCCCTCTGCGTTACACCCGATCCTTACTGGATCTTCTTGGCCTTTTCGAAGGCTTCGTCGATCGTGCCGACCATGTAGAACGCCTGTTCCGGCAGATGATCACATTCACCTTCCACGATCATCTTGAAGCCGCGGATGGTTTTCTTCAGCGGCACGTACTTGCCTGGCGAGCCCGTGAAGACTTCCGCGACGTGGAACGGCTGCGACAGGAAACGCTGGATCTTACGAGCACGCGCAATCGCGAGCTTGTCTTCCGGCGCGAGTTCGTCCATGCCCAGAATCGCGATAATGTCGCGCAATTCCTTGTAGCGCTGCAGCGTTTGCTGCACACCACGCATGATGGCGTAGTGCTCTTCGCCAATCACGTTCGGGTCGATCTGACGCGAGGTCGAATCGAGCGGGTCCACTGCCGGATAAATACCCAGCGAAGCAATATCACGCGACAACACGACCGTTGCGTCCAGGTGACCAAACGTGGTCGCCGGCGATGGGTCGGTCAAGTCATCGGCAGGAACGTACACGGCTTGCACAGAAGTAATCGAGCCGGTTTTCGTCGAGGTGATCCGTTCTTGCAGACGGCCCATTTCTTCCGCCAGCGTAGGCTGATAGCCCACTGCCGACGGCATACGTCCCAGCAGAGCCGACACTTCCGTACCAGCTAGCGTGAAACGGTAGATGTTGTCCACGAAGAACAGCACGTCCAGACCTTCGTCACGGAAATGCTCGGCCATCGTCAGGCCGGTCAGCGCCACGCGCAGACGGTTGCCCGGCGGCTCGTTCATCTGGCCGTACACCAGCGCAACCTTGTCCAGAACGTTCGAGTCCTTCATTTCATGATAGAAGTCGTTCCCTTCACGGGTACGCTCGCCAACACCGGCGAACACGGAATAACCACCGTGCTCTTTAGCGATGTTGTTGATCAGTTCCATCATGTTCACGGTCTTGCCCACACCGGCGCCACCGAAGAAACCAACCTTACCGCCCTTCGCAAACGGGCAGATCAAGTCAATAACCTTGATGCCTGTTTCGAGCAGTTCGGTAGACGGCGACAGTTCTTCGAACTTCGGCGCCTTCTGGTGAATGCCGCGCGTGATGTCCGAATTGATCGGACCCGCTTCGTCAATCGGACGACCCAGCACGTCCATGATCCGGCCCAGCGTCGGCTTGCCGACCGGCACGCTGATCGGCTTGCCGGTGTTCTTCACCACCATACCGCGACGCAATCCGTCCGATGCACCCAGACAAATGGTGCGGACCACGCCGTCGCCCAGCTGTTGCTGAACTTCGAGCGTCAGGTCCGAACCTTCCAAAACGAGCGCGTCGTAGATTTTCGGCATGCCGGAACGCGGAAATTCCACGTCGATAACCGCGCCGATGCACTGTACGATCTTGCCTTCTACCAAAGCAGTAGTACTCATAGCATTTCCTTTAGATACTTGATTCTTCACTCGTGAGGCGCAGTTCGATTCGACGCTTGGGCGATCAACCGACCGCTGCCGCGCCACCGACGATTTCTGACAATTCCTTCGTAATCGCTGCTTGCCGGCTCTTGTTGTACACGAGCTGCAATTCACCGATCACGGTCTTCGCGTTATCCGAAGCAGCCTTCATGGCGACCATGCGAGCCGATTGCTCCGATGCCATGTTTTCCGCCACTGCCTGATACACGAGCGCTTCGACATAACGCACGAGCAGTTCGTCGACGACGGTCTGCGCATCCGGCTCGTAGATGTAATCCCACGATATCTTCGGCGTAACCGGTTCGCTGTTTTTATCGAGGCCGTCCTTGCGCGCGAAATCGCTCGCCGACAACGGCAGCAATTGCTCGATCACGGCTTCATGCTTCATCGTGTTGACGAAGCGCATGAACGCCAGATACACCGCGCTGATCTTGCCTTCCGAATACAGGTCGAGCTGAAACTTGATCGCGCCGATCAGCTTTTCCAGATGCGGCGTGTCGCCCAGATGCGTGACTTGCGACACGGTCTTGGCCTTCAACCGGTTCAGGAAGCCCAGACCCTTGCTGCCGATCGCCGATGCTTCAATCGTCTTGCCTTGCTGCTCCAGCTCCTTGAATTTCAGGAGCGCAGCGCGCAGCACGTTCGTGTTCATGCCGCCGCACAGACCTTTGTCGGTCGTAACAAGGATTATGCCGACCGCTTTCGCGCCATTGTTCTCAACCATGAACGGGTGGCGATACTCAGGCGTGGCAGCGCTCATGTGAGCCGCGACGTCGCGGATCTTGTCAGCATACGGGCGAGCAGAGCGCATGCGCTCCTGTGCGCGGCGCATTTTCGACGCAGCCACCATTTCCATCGCCTTGGTGATCTTGCGCGTGTTTTGCACACTCTTGATCTTGCCGCGGATTTCCTTCATTCCAGCCATTGCTTACTCCTTGATAGAAGTGGTGCGGGATGCTTCGTTGGTTCTGAAAGCGGCCCGCGCCGCTTCAAAGTTCAACCAATACGAGGATCAGTAAGCGCCTGACTTCTTGAAATTTTTCAGCGCGGCATGCAATGCGCCTTCGTCGTCCTTCGACAAGTCTTTGTTCTGTTCGATGCGATTGATCACGTTCGTGTGCTTCGTTTTCAAGTAGTCGCGAAGACCCTTTTCGAACGGCAGCACCTGAGCAACTTCGAGATCGTCGAGGTAACCCTTGTTCGCGGCAAACAGCGCGATCGCCAGTTCCCACACTTGCAGCGGCTTATACTGCGGCTGCTTCAGCAATTCCGTCACGCGGCGGCCGCGCTCCAGTTGCTTACGCGTAGCTTCGTCCAGGTCGGATGCGAACTGCGAGAACGCGGCCAATTCACGATACTGCGCCAAGTCGGTACGAATACCGCCGGACAGATTCTTGATGACCTTGGTCTGCGCTGCACCGCCGACTCGCGACACGGACACGCCTGCGTCAATAGCAGGACGAATACCGGCGTTGAACAAGTCGGTTTCTAGGAAGATCTGGCCGTCGGTAATCGAGATCACGTTCGTCGGAACGAATGCGGTCACGTCGCCGGCTTGCGTTTCAATGACCGGCAGTGCCGTCAGCGAACCGCTCTTGCCCTTCACTTCGCCGTTCGTGAACTTCTCAACGTAGTCTTCCGACACGCGAGCAGCACGTTCGAGCAGACGCGAGTGCAGGTAGAACACGTCACCCGGATACGCTTCACGGCCCGGCGGACGGCGCAGCAGCAGCGAAATCTGACGATACGCCCATGCTTGCTTGGTCAAATCGTCATACACGATCAGCGCGTCTTGACCGCGATCGCGGAAGTATTCGCCCATCGTGCAACCGGCATACGGTGCGAGGTATTGCATCGCAGCCGATTCCGAAGCCGAAGCGGCGACCACGACGGTGTATTCCATCGCGCCGTTTTCTTCCAGCTTGCGCACCACGTTCATGATCGA
Organism: Candidatus Burkholderia crenata; assembly: GCA_001190015.1. Classification (GTDB taxonomy): domain Bacteria; phylum Pseudomonadota; class Gammaproteobacteria; order Burkholderiales; family Burkholderiaceae; genus Caballeronia; species Caballeronia crenata. The sequence continues at coordinate 10,757 of LGTG01000432.1, read as the reverse complement.
GGAAGCTTTCTGACCGATCGCAACGTAGATACAGAAGAGGTTCTTGTCCTTCTGGTTCATGATCGCGTCAATGGCCACAGCCGTCTTGCCGCACTGGCGGTCGCCAATGATCAGCTCGCGCTGGCCACGGCCAACCGGCACCATTGCGTCGATGGACTTCAGACCCGTTTGAACCGGCTCCGACACCGACTTACGCCAGATCACGCCCGGTGCAATCTTTTCGACAGCGTCGGTCATCTTTGCGTTGACCGGACCCTTGCCGTCGATAGGCACGCCCAGTGCGTCGACCACACGGCCGAGCAGTTCCGGACCCACCGGCACTTCAAGAATGCAGCCCGTCGTCTTGACGATGTCGCCTTCCGAAATGTGTTCGTATCCGCCCAAAATCACGGCGCCAACCGAATCGCGCTCGAGGTTCAACGCGAGGCCGAAGGTGTTGCCCGGGAATTCGAGCATTTCGCCCTGCATCACGTCCGACAAACCGTGAATACGCACGATACCGTCGGTCACGGAAATCACAGTGCCTTGGTTGCGAACATCGGCGCTCGCTTCCAGGCCCTGGATCCGGCTCTTGATCAGCTCGCTGATCTCGGAGGGATTGAGTTGCATTAGTCACTCCTGATAGTCAATTTTTTACGTGCGCCGGCACAAAAGCGCGTCAGGCGGACAGAGCCGTCTGCATGTTCGCGAGACGCGCGCGGACCGAGGTATCGAGTACTTCGTCGCCTACCGTCACGCGAACACCGCCAATCAGCGACTTATCGACTTCAACAGTAGGTTTCAGCTTACAGTGGAACTTGCGTTCGAGATTCGCGACAAGGTCGGTCAACTGTGCGCCTTCCAGCGGGAATGCGCTGACAATCAACGCATCGGCCGCACCTTCGCGGGAATTCTTCAGATCGTCGAACTGCACGGCAATTTCCGGCATCAGCGTCAGCCGGTAGTTGTCCACCAGCATCCGCACAAGGTTCTTGGCTTCCGGCTGTTGCGCGAGCGGTGATTTCACCGCCGTCAACAACAGCTCGCTGACCTGATCGCGGCTCACTTTCGGGCTCGTCGCGATGGACAGCACTTCAGGCAGACGCACAACCTGAGCCAGCTTCTCGACAAAGTTAGACCAGGCGGCGAGCTCACCCGCTTCGGCCACGCGGAATAGGGCTTCTGCGTACGGTCGTGCGATGGTTGCAAGTTCGACCATGATCAGAGTTCGGTTTTGAGTTGATTCAGCATCTCGGCATGAACCGATTGATCGACTTCGCGCTTCAAGATCTGCTCGGCGCCCTTCACGGCCAGCGCCGCGACTTCGCCACGCAATGCTTCGCGCGCTTTGACGACTTGCTGGTCTGCGTCGGCCTTCGCTTGCGCAATGATGCGCGCAGCTTCAGCTTGAGCGTTAGCTTTGATTTCGTCGGCGACTGCGACTGCGCGCTTTTCAGCATCCGCAATACGCTGCTGGCCGTCGTTACGGGCTTGCGCGAGTTCCTGGTCGACGCGCTTATGTGCGGCTTCGAGTTCGGCCTTGCCCTTTTCGGCGGCTGACAAGCCGTCGGCGATCTTCTTCGAGCGCTCATCCAGGGCGTTGATCAACGGCGGCCACACGAACTTCATCGTGAACCACGCGAGGATCAGAAACACGACCATTTGCGCAAACAGGGTTGCGTTGAGATTCACGGTGTTTCCTTAAACGTTGCTAATCCGGAGAGTGAAACGGCAAGGCGCCTGATCGAAGCTTGCATCGATTAAGCGCCGTCGCACGTTCCGTCCTGCGCTCGTAGCTTAAAAGCTCGAGCGAACACTTCCGAGAAACCTCAGCCTGCGGCGAGCTTCGACAGCAGCGGGTTCGCGAACGCAAACAGCATTGCCACACCAACGCCAATCAGGAACGCCGCGTCGATCAGACCAGCCAAGAGGAACATCTTGGTTTGCAGCGGGTTCATCAGTTCCGGCTGGCGAGCGCACGCTTCAATGTACTTGCCACCCATCAGGCCGATACCGATACAGGCGCCGATTGCACCCAGGCCGATGATGATGCCGATACCGATGGCGGTCAGACCCTGGATGTTGGCGATGAAAGGGTTCATGACTACTCCTATGTGAAAAAGACTTTGGAACTAGATTTATAAAATTGAAACTCGATACGATCCTGCTGATTTTTGGTTCACCGCTGCGGTGTTCTGCAGCGTTTTACCGAACTACCGTGAGCCTTCCCTGATTCTTAGTGCGAGTCATGCGCCTGGCCGAGATACCCCAGCGTCAGCATCATGAAAATAAACGCCTGCAGCAGCACGATCAGAATGTGGAAGATCGCCCAAACCGTCCCTGCAACTACGTGGCCCAAAAAGCCGAGCACAGAGGCGTCCGCGCCGAAGTGCCACATGCTGCCGAGCAGCGCGATCAGCAGGAACAACAGTTCGCCTGCGTACATGTTGCCGAACAGCCGCATGCCGAGGGAAACCGTTTTGGCCACGAACTCGATGATGTTGAGTGCGAGGTTCGGGATCCACAGCAGCGGATGCGCGCCGAACGGAGCGGACAGCAGTTCGTGAATGAAACCGTCGGCGCCCTTGATCTTGAAGTTGTAGTAAATCATCAGCACGGACACGCCGATAGCAATTCCGAGCGTGCCGTTCAAGTCGGCCGTCGGCACCACGCGCATGTGCGGGAATGTCTCCGACAGACCGAGCCAGCCGATCACGCGCGTGGGCAAGTCAACGGGGATGAAGTCGAGTGAGTTCATGAGCGCGACCCACACGAACACGGTGAGCGCGAGCGGTGCGATGAAGCGGCGGCTGCCGTGGATCATCGACTTCGACTGGTTTTCGACCATCTCGACCAACATCTCGATGGTGCACTGGAAACGTCCCGGCACGCCGGACGTTGCTTTACGCGCTGCCAGACCAAGAATGATGATCGCGACGATGCCGCACATGATCGACCAGAACAACGTGTCAAGATTCCAGACGTGGATGTCGAAAATCGACGTCTGTTGCGAGGTGGAAAGATTCTGCAAGTGGTGCGCGATGTACTCCGACGGATCCATCGCACGCGTTTCTTCGCTAGCTGCCATAACGTTAAAGCTACCCAAATTGTCGAAAATCTTCCACCGCCCACGTGATCCTCGAGCCGCCACTTCGTTGGCGGTTCGCAGGGCACGGGCCCGCGTGCAGGATATGAAATCCGCACGTATTATTTTGCTCTGATACCGTTGGCACTCACTTACCTGGCGCGTAAAGCCTGGTAGGCAGGCTGCTTAGCGCACCTTATTTCCAGGCCATCGCGATCCAGTACGTCTTCAACGCGATGAGGTACGTCACCAGCAACGGCACCCACAGCACGCCCTTGAAACCGTACGCGATCGCTACGAACATGCCGATGGTCGCGCCCATCTTGATTGCTTCGCCGATCACCCAGCTTGCGATGGTTTCGGCACCGCTCTTCGCTTTCAGAAGTGCTGCGAACAATGCGCTCGGCACCCAGCAAATCGCTCCCCCGAGGAACGCGGACAGCGCAGCAGCGCCCGGTGGACTGTAGAACAGCCACCATGCCAACGTCGCACACAGGAACAAAACCATTTGCGCCTCCACCACCTTGAACGGCGTGACACGCGATGGACGACTCACTCCGGGACCAAACAGCGTCTCCGCCTCTGCCCGCGTAAGCGGAACAGTCTTGTTATCTTGCGCTTCGGCGTCCCACGAATCCTCAAACGGATGATCCGATGCACGGCTCGACTGACCAGAAGAAGAAGTGAAGTTGGGCGTTGAACCGGACGTCTTGTGTCCGGTCAAATTAGCGCTAGGACGTGAATTGCGCCCATCTTGCCCGCCTTCCAGCGCTCGACCCTGCTCTCGCACCGCCATCACACTCTCACTAAAGTCAGTTGCAACCTGCGCTTTGACCGCCCGCATTTATCGTCCATTTATGGCTGGATTCAGCCACATACTTACGTTGCGCTTTCGGAGTCGCCAAGCTGATAAATCCGGGGGCATTGTAAGCGATTGTTGTCACAGATTCAATAGCTTAGGACCATCAAAAAACACGCGGCCGAGCCTTAAAAATACGTCTCTGAAAGGAAGATTTCGCTTGTACCGACAACGAGTTTGATTGACGCCGGATGTGCAGTGGTTTCACGTCGTTTTCAGCAGGACACGGACCGCATTGCGTGCGTCGCACCATTTTCATCTGATCAAACGAGCCATGCTCCGGCAGCCGCTGCGACGATCCAGAATGGAATCGAGATGAGGTGAAACGGACCCCACATGCCACGTTCGCCCGATAGTCGAACGGCAATCAGATTGGCAAGCGAACCAATCGCGATGCCAAATCCGCCTACGCTCACACCGAACGCTAGCGCTCGCCAATCTTTCGAAAACTCGGCGAGCATGATCGCCGCCGGAACGTTGCTGATCCCCTGGGACAACACGGCGCCGGCCGCATACGTCTTGAGTGGCGAATCGAGGCCAAGGCTTGCGATTGCGTGATGCACCCATGGCAACGCGGCCACGTTGCGCAGCACGATGAACATCAGCACGAAGATCAGCAACAGCAACCAGTCGATCTTTAACACGACCTGACGTCGCCACAACAGGAAGCCTAGTGCAACGGCGGCCAGACCGATACCGGCATAGTGGGCGTCGGCGAGAATGACGAACGCGATGAACGCAATGCCCGCTACTGTGCAGAGCGGGATATCGACGGAATGCGCTTCGGTATCGCCGGAAAGATCGAGCGGCCGGTTGTGGAACATCACGGCGGCCAGCGTGTAAAGCATCACCATGGGCGCTGCACATAACGGCAGCAACGCCCACACGAACCCGCCGAATGACACGCCGCTTGTCTGCCAGAGGAACAGGTTCTGAGGGTTGCCGAGCGGCGTCAGGATTGAGCCGGCATTTACCGCGATCGCGATGAAAATTACCAGCCGCTTAATGGGGAGCGGCGCGAGCTTGTGCAGTGACAGAGTCAAAGGCACGACGGCGAACAGCGCGACGTCGTTGGTGAGCAAAGTCGAGAGCGCTGCGGCAAGGCCGATCAGCAGAAACGCGAGTCCGCGTTCGCCATGAATCCGATGTACAACGCGGTGCGCCATCCACATCAGGAAACCCGACAGCTCCACCGCTTTGGTCAACATCAGCAAGCCGGCAAGCGTCAGCACGGTCTGCCAGTCGATCAACCCGGGTAGCGACGCCCACGGCTTGGGATGCAGGACTTGCAGCGCGATGAGCGCCACAATCAGAATCACCAGCACGGGTTCTTTGGTGACGAGAGCCCACGTTTTCGCCAACAAATTCGCCTGGGCGGACTTGGCGTCCGCGGGAGACTGCATATGCTTACGCCTGCGCGGCAGCAGATACGTTATCCGTGGTTTCCGCTTTGCCGTTGACACCGCCCGTGCGCAGCCGTCCCAAAATGCCTTCGAGCGCATCGAGGTTGCCGAAATCGATTTGCAACTTGCCGCGCCCTCGCCCGCTCATCTTGATCTTCACATTCGCCGACAGCAGGTCGGACAATTCCTCTTCAAGCCGGCGTGTGTCGTGACCGCCGTCGTTCGCCACGCGCGTTTTCTTAGCGGGCGCTTCCCTGGTCGTCGATGAAACCAGTTTTTCAGTCTCGCGCACCGACATGCGCCGGTTGACCACCTGGTTGGCCAACTGGATCTGAGTAGCGGCATCGACGGCGAGCAGCGCCCGGGCGTGGCCCATGTCGAAATCGCCCGCGAGCAACATAGTTTGAACCGGCATAGCCAGGTTAAGCAGGCGGAGCAAATTCGATATTGCGCTACGCGAACGCCCGACTGATTCTGCTGCTTGCTCGTGCGTGAAATCGAATTCATCGAGCAGACGCTGGATGCCCTGCGCCTCTTCCAGCGGATTCAGATCCTCGCGCTGGATGTTTTCGATCAGCGCCATGGCCGCAGCGGCCTGATCCGGCACGTTTTTCACGAGCACTGGCACTTCTTCAAGACCTGCGAGTTTCGCAGCCCGGAACCGCCGCTCGCCGGCGATGATCTCGTACCGGTCGTCGCCAATCGAACGCACGAGGATCGGCTGCATCACGCCCTGCGCCCGGATGCTGGCGACAAGTTCTTGCAACGCACCTTCGTCCATACGCGTACGCGGCTGGTACTTGCCAGCTTGCATGGAGTCGAGGCTTAGAACGCTCGGCAACCCTTCGCTGCGCACGGCTTCGGTGATATCCGAGCTCCCGCCCAGCAGGGCTTCTAGCCCACGCCCAAGGCCCTTCTTCATCGTTGCGTTCATCTTGCATCCTCGTTCTGCCATCTTGACGCTGTGTCCGTTAAAGCGCGCGTACGCGCTCGATCATTTCCGTACCGAACTGGATATACGCCTGTGCGCCACGCGACGCCCGGTCAAACACGACACCCGGCAAACCGTAACTGGGCGCTTCGGCCAGACGGACGTTGCGTGGAATGACGACGTCGAAGAGCTTGTCGCCGAAATGCTGTTTCAGTTGATCCGATACTTGTTGCTGCAACGTAATGCGTGGATCGAACATGACGCGCAACAATCCGATCACCTTCAGGTCGCGGTTGAGGTTCGCATGGACCTGCTTGATCGTGTTGACCAGATCAGACAGGCCTTCGAGGGCGAAATACTCGCACTGCATCGGGATGACGACGCCATGGGCGGCGCACAAACCGTTCAGTGTGAGCAGCGACAAAGCTGGCGGGCAATCGATGAGGATGAAATCGTAATCGGTTTCGACCTCAGCCAAAGCCTTACGCAGCACGCGTTCGCGGTTTTCCACGCCGACCAGTTCCACCTCCGCCCCTGCCAGCTCGCGGTTAGCCGGCAAAACGTTGTAGCCGACTGCGTCCGTACGGGTGCACGCATCACGCATAGTCGCACCGTTGACCAGCACGTCGTAGACGGTGTTCTCGACCACCACCTTGTCGATACCGCTTCCCATGGTGGCATTGCCCTGCGGGTCCAGATCGATCAGCAAGACGCGCTGGTCGAGCGCCGCCAGACTCGCCGCGAGGTTGACTGCTGTCGTGGTCTTTCCGACGCCGCCCTTCTGGTTCGCGACGCAGAAGATCTTTGCCATCTTGATATACCCCTTTTTTATGACTGGATTTCAGGCGCGCGTGAGATGTCGACTGCAGTGTTCAATGTGGGGCCGCTCCGATTCCAATTTCGATCAGGTGGCGCTCGGCGTCGAGCATGGGTACGCGGAGGCGTTCGATAGAGCAGACTTTCGTGTCGGCCGGAAGCCGAGCGATCTCGGCATCCGGCCTGATCCCTTTCATCGCCCAGATGCGGCCGTTGCCGGCAACCAGATGACGCGTAAGTGTAACGAAGTCGGAGAGCTCTGCGAACGCACGCGACACGATTACATCGAAAAGACCTGGGACTTCTGCACCGGCATGCAGATTCTCGACACGCCCGGTTACAACCGACAGATTAGTCAATCCAAGTTGCAGTTTTGCCTGCGATTGGAAGGTTGTTTTCTTATGAACAATATCGTTCAACGTGACTTGCCACTCGGGCAGGACGATCGCCATGACGATCCCGGGCAAACCGCCACCGGAGCCAACATCGAGCGCTGACTGAGGTTCGGGACGGCGGGTGATAAACGGAATGATCGCGAGAGAATCAAGAATGTGCTGAATCAGCATCTGACGTGGGTCGCGAATCGCGGTCAGGTTGTAGACCGCGTTCCACTTACCCAGCAAGGCCACATAGTCGAGCAACTTCTGACGCTGCGCGTCGGTGACGGCAATGCCGAGTTGCTCGATTCCCTCATTAAGTAGCGCTGGTAGTCCGGAATCCCCGGCGTCACGCGGCATCACGAGACGGAGCGAACGCTACCGCGCCCGGCTCTGCTATGTGGCGCCCCGGCCTGCACTGTGGCGCTGTCGCGACGGCCCATCGCTCGCTTGAGATGCACCATGAGCAAGGAGATGGTGGCTGGCGTGATGCCCGAGATACGAGACGCTTGGCCGATCGTCTCCGGGCGGTGTTGCATCAGCTTTTGACGAGCCTCGAAGGAAAGCCCGCGTACTTCCGCGTAATCAAATGCTTCCGGCAGGCGCGTGTTTTCGTGCGCACCATTACGCTCGATCTCACCAGCCTGACGGTCAATGTAGCCCTGATACTTCACCGCAATCTCGATCTGCTCCTTGATTTGGCCGAGCAAGACCGGATCTTGAGCCAGCGGCGTTTCCGGGCCGGACATGTGATTCCGCAATGCACAAACGTCTGCATAGGTGACGCTCGGTCGCAGCAGCAAATCCGCAAGGCTGTACTCGTGGTCGATCGGCTTACCGAGCAGCGCGATGGCTTCTTCTGTCGGCAGTGTTTTAGGGTTAACCCAGGTCGATTTCAGGCGCTGTGTTTCACGTGAAACAGCGTCACGCTTTTCGTTAAACACGTTCCAGCGAGTGTCATCTACGATACCCAGCGCCCTGCCCGCCTCGGTCAAACGCATGTCAGCGTTATCTTCACGCAGCGACAGGCGATATTCCGCGCGGCTAGTAAACATTCGATACGGCTCAGACACGCCTTGCGTGACCAGATCGTCGACCAGAACGCCCAAATAAGCTTCGTCACGGCGCGGGCACCACGCATCCTTGCCGCTAACTTGCAGTGCCGCGTTGAGACCCGCGAGCAGACCCTGCGCAGCAGCCTCCTCGTAGCCCGTTGTACCATTGATCTGCCCGGCGAAAAACAAGCCGCCGATTACTTTGGTTTCCAGCGATGCCTTGAGCGCCCGCGGATCGAAGTAATCGTATTCGATCGCGTAACCTGGCCGCAGGATATGCGCGTACTCCAGTCCCTTCATCGACCGGACCAATTCGAGCTGAACATCGAGCGGCAAACTCGTGGAAATGCCGTTAGGGTAGAACTCGTTTGTCGTCAGGCCTTCGGGTTCCAAAAAGATTTGATGCGAATCCTTCGATGCAAACCGGTGGATCTTGTCTTCAATCGACGGGCAATAGCGTGGCCCGACACCTTCGATCACGCCTGTGTACATCGGCGAACGATCAAGACCGGCGCGAATGATGTCGTGCGTGCGCTCATTGGTATGCGTAACCCAGCACGGCACTTGCCGCGGATGCTGCTCAACGCGACCGAGGAACGAGAATACGGGCACTGGATCAAGATCGCCCGGTTGTTCTTCAAGCTTCGAATAGTCAATGGTCCGGCCATCGATACGCGGTGGTGTACCTGTTTTGAGCCGTCCTTGAGGGAGTTGAAGCTCCTTCAACCGCGCCGACAAGGACACAGCCGCCGGATCACCTGCCCTGCCACCTGTGTAGTTATTCAAACCCACGTGAATCTTTCCGTCGAGGAAGGTGCCGGCCGTCAATACGACCGCTTTCGCGCGGAATTTCACGCCAACTTGAGTTACGGCGCCGACAACACGGTTGCCCTCGACGATCAAATCGTCCACGGCCTGCTGAAACAGCCAAAGATTGGGCTGATTTTCTAGCCGATGTCGAATCGCTTGTTTGTACAGAACCCGATCCGCCTGCGCCCGCGTGGCACGGACTGCCAGCCCTTTTGACGAGTTCAGAATCCGAAACTGGATACCCGCTTCATCGGTTGCCGCGGCCATTGCACCGCTAAGCGCATCGATTTCCTTGACCAAATGACCTTTACCAATCCCGCCGATCGAGGGATTGCAGCTCATTTGGCCGAGCGTTTCGATGTTATGGGTCAACAACAGTGTAGCCGCGCCTGTGCGGGCCGAGGCTGAAGCGGCTTCAGTTCCAGCGTGACCACCACCGACGACGATCACATCGAATTTAGTTGGATAAAGCATGGGTTCCAGCGCGATCTGGCGGACCTTCGAAAGAGATATCAAAGAATTATATCCGGTTAGCTTTTGCCGCGATTCAGGCTAAGCGGCTAACGCGAAAAAATGATGTGTTTCACGTGAAACACGCCATCGAAACTCGCCGAAGTCGAAGGGTTCTATGTAACCTTCTTGGCTAACCCCAAATATGTTTCGATAACCTTGGAATCGTGCGCCAGCTCGCTAGCAACACCTTCCATTGTAAATTCACCTGTTTAAAGCACGCACCCGTCGTCGGATATCTGCGGCGCAGCGCGTGCATTCTGCTCGATCAACAAAGCAATGTAGCAACGCCCGTTTGCCGCAACGCGCTGATGATATGGAAGATTTCCTTCACGATTAACGGTGCCAACCCGAGGCTAGGTTCATCCAGCATCAACAAATCGGGCTTGCCCATCAGTGCACGGCCGACCGCTAGCATCTGCCGTTCCCCGCCCGACAATGTTCCGGCCGCCTGCTCTTTCTGCGCTCCTTCAGGCGCGGAAACAAATCGAATACATGATCGAGTTGATCAAGGAAATTGCGTTCACCGGCCGGCTTACTCCGATATGCGCCCAAAACCAGGTTGTCTTCGACTGTCATGCTCGCAAACAAACTCACGCTTCTCCGGCACAACTTAAGTTCAAGCAATCATTGCAACACCATCATTTAGGTTGCGAATATTAACTCTTCAAACGCCTCGGCTGGTGTCTTCCAATCGAGGGCTTTGCGTGGTCTGCAATTAAGCGCGTTCGCAACTGCGTCGAGTTCTCGCTCGGAGTATCGACTAATGTCGGTGCCTTTAGCAGGCTGTTGAAAAGCGCCCCGTCATGACGACCGAAGCAGTGTTCAAGAGGTTTGCACATACATATTTGCACATGCAATTTGCTGCTGAATTGCGGGTTCGCCGAGTGGTTTTGGCAGGCAGTGCGCAGGCACGCCGGCCCGGCGCCGTA
>LGTG01000431.1 GCA_001190015.1 Candidatus Burkholderia crenata | reverse complement strand
CATTTCATTTGCTGAGCCTGCTCGATCGCTATGGCGCCGCCGAACTGCAGGCTGCCATTGAGGAGACCCTCGCCAGTGGCGCGGCACCTCATCCAAATCCGGTCCGTCTGGCGCTGGAGCGCCGGCGTGAGGCACGCCAGGCGCCTCCCTGTTAGCGGCGGTGCAAATCCGACACTAACACCGCCCTGACCCGTCCGCCTGCGCAAGCATTTCGTCACGCCCGAATGCGATTTTCTGCTCGATATTGCGTTTCGTTCGACCAGCCAGCGCATCGTGCTGTTCGGCCCATCGGGAGCAGGCAAAAGCCTGACGCTGCAAACCATCGCGGGTCTGATCACGCCGGACGAGGGCGAGATCGTGCTGAATGAAACCACGCTGCTGGATACGGCCAACGCTATTGACCTGAGTCCGCAAGCGCGCCGGATCGCGCGTACCTGTTCCAGGACTACACACTGTTCCCGCACCTGAACGTGCGCCAGAACATTGCCTTCGGCCTGAAGCGCGGCTGGTGGAATCCGTCGAAACACGTTGCTCACGCCGATGTGGACTACTGGCTGAAGGCGTTGGAATCTGACCCAGGTCGCACGGCAATTTCCGGCGCAATTATCGAGTGGGCAAAAGCAACGAGTTGCGTTGGCGCGCGCTGGTTCCGAATCCGCAATTGCTGTTGCTCGACGAGCCTTTTTCAGCACTCGACATGGCCCTGCGCCAAGCGCATACGCCAGGAACTGGCCGACCTTCAAAGCCGCCTGGACATTCCGATGGTGCTCATCACGCGCGATCCCGACGACGTCGCCATGTTCGGCGATCAGGTCGTGAGTTTGCGAGAAGGCATTGTGCAACCGGACGATGCGCTCGACGCCCTCAGTTCGTCACGCCAAGAATCACGCTCGACGCCTTGAACGCCGCAATAGCGGCCTGACCCTCCACCAGGTCGAGCGTTGCGACGCTCTCGTTGGTAATGATGGCCGTCACGGTGCTTCCGCGTTTACCGCGCCTAGCGTCACGCTGGATACCTTGCCGCGCAACTGGTTTCGCGCCGAGATCCGCACAGGTGCGGCGGACTCCTTGCCTTCGTCGACCATGAGCATCACCCACGACGCCTTCACGAGCGCGAACGCCTTGACGCCCTCTTTGAGACCGAGCGACCCGGTGCTTTCATGCGTGACCACGGCAACTATCGATTGACCGCCGGGCAACGCGAGTTCGACTTCGTCGTTGACGGAATCGCGCGTGATTTTGCTGACCGTGCCGAACAGCTGGTTGCGTGCGCTTGTCTTCATTCCGATTCGTCCAAGAAGCCGCCAGTCCTGCGCGAAACCTTCAATAGCCGCGCCCGCCTGTTCGAGAAAGGCCTGGTGCTCCCGTTCGATAACCCGATAGGTATCGATCAGTCTCAGCGCCTTCGCCGTCAACGTGGTTTCGCCACCACCCTTGCCACCCGTGGCACGCACGACGAGCGTGGTGCCGGCGAGGTTGTTCATCGTGTCGATGGCGTCCCACGTCGCTTTGTAACTTATGCCGACGGCCTTCGCCGCGCCCGTGATCGAACCGGTCTGCTGGATGGCCGCGAGCAACGCGATGCGCGCCGCGCCGCCGAGCGTAGCCTCCCCGCTGCAGCCAGACTGAACCACCCACTTCGATGGCATCGTGCGGTATACTACGAGATTAGTCGGTCATGGGGCGAGCGCGGAGCAGAGCGATAAGAGAGTGCAACGATTATATCGATGCATTCACTCACTTGATCCGCGGCGGCTTTATCTTGCGCAGGATGCGCTCGCCTTCCACCGCGCTCATCCGTTGCGCGTTGACGGCAAAACCCTTCGCCAAACCCTTCTAGAAATCGCCGGCTTCTTCCCAGATCGGCCAGGCGCTGAGCGGCGACGGCCGCGTCGTTGCCTTCGCCCAGCACGCTTTGCAAATTCCCCAATGCCTCTTCCACTTCCTTATGGGTTTTCCTGGTGAGCAGCGAGGCGAGGAATTCGAGCGCGTAACGCAAGCGCTTGGCGTGAATCCGCACTTTGTGGCGCGTGGACGCATCGAGCGTGGTGAGATCCGGTGCACGCTCGATTTTTCGATAATGCTTCGTGATGCACTTCTGCGCATACGTGGCCAGCGTCTGGTCCGCCTGGTCCGGAGGCGCTTCGAGCGTGCTGAACCACTCGACACACGACAGCGCCAGCCGGGCGTAGCGCGGGGAATTCATCGCGTCCCGCAGACGCTGCCGGGCGGCGACGCGATTGGTATCGGCGGCGCTTTGCGTCGATCTCCACGCGGCCCTGTGCTGCAGGTCATCGGATGCCGCGTAGGCGGCAAGCGTGGTGTCGGTGAAGACGTCCCAGTCGCGGGCGTCGCCCAGCAAGTCGCCGAACCATTTCAGGTCGGGCGCGATCCGGGTAGTTCAGGTGTCGTCGATCCACGATCCATTCAGGGAAAAGCTTGAGTGCCGTCTTCTTCAAGCGGCGCTGGGCCACCCGCAACTGGGCGAATTCAACCGGTCGTTGCAACATCTCGAAAATTTGGAGGTGTTAAATGGGGCGACCGCGGAGCT
>LGTG01000430.1 GCA_001190015.1 Candidatus Burkholderia crenata | reverse complement strand
ATTAATAGATAATCGTAGAAAAATATGGGTAATTGTAAGATGGCGCTCACGGGTCCCACAGTTCGCACACGGCCGGTGGCCGCCCGTTCGGCTTTACGGTGGCCTTCGACTGGACCTCGCGGGGGTATCGCGGCCTTGTTGCGCGCGTGCTGTCGCGAACGTGACGAGCGTGGTCGGCTGGAGTTTCCAGGGCAGCGGCCAAAACGTGGCCATGTGTTTCGTCGACCTGAAGGACTGGTTATCGCGCGATACCGACGCGGCCACTCTGCGCGACACGCTGAATAGCTCGCTCTCGAAGATCATGGATGGCGACGTGGCCGCCCAGATGCCGCCATCAGTGCCCGGCATGGGCCATGCGGAAGGCTTTGTGATGCGGCTGGAAGATCGCGGCGGCATCGGCCTGGCAGCGCTCACCGCCGTGCGCGAGCGGCTCTTCGAAAAGGCCCGCAACAACCCCACTTTCGCCAAGGTGCATTCGGAAGCGCTGCCGGACGCGCCGCGTATCGTGCTGGACGTCGACCGCGCGAAGGCCTATGCGCTGGGCGTTTCGTTCAACAAGATCGGCGACGCGCTCGGGAACACCTTCGGCTCATCATATATCGACGACTTCCCGTCGGGCGGCCGTATGCGCCGCGGGGCAGATGGGGCCGTTGCGTCCGTGACGTCGTTGCCACTGGACGACCGGCTCGACGGTCCTTACGCGCTACAACGGCTCGCCTTCACTCGACGTCAGCGGCCGCCCGACCAACGGCACCAGTTCCGGCGCGGCAATGGCCGAGATGGAGCGGCTGGCGCAAGCCTTGCCGGTGGGCGTGGGTTTCGACTGGACCGACACTGCGCTTGAAGAGAATCGCGCCGCCCGTTTGACGCCGGTGCTGATCGGCTTGTCGCTGCTGGCTGTTTTCATGGCGCTCGCAGCGCTTTACGAGAGCTGGACCATCTCGCTCGCGGTGCTGACGATCGTGCCGCTGGGGGTGGGTGAGGTGCAGTGATCGCGATGCTTCTGCGCGGCATGCCGAACGATATCTACTTCAAGGTCGGCATGATTACGGTGATTGGTTTATCGGCGAAGAACGCGATCCTGATCGTGCAATTCGCGCGCACCTTGTACGCCGATGGCACGCCGTTGACGGAGGCAATCGTGGCGGCGGCAAGTGGGCGCTTCCGGCCGATCGTGACAACATCGGCGGCGTTCGTGCTGGACGTGGTGCCTTTGCTCGTGTCCACCGACGCCAGGGCGGAGAGCCGCCGGTCGATCGGAACCGGCGTGTTCGGCGGCGCCATTAAGGCGACCGTGCTGAGGCTGGTGTTCACGCCGCTGGCGTTTTACATCGTTGTGTCGGGGCAGCGGTATATCCAGCGCGGGGTGAAGTCGATGACACGGGACAAGGCAAAGGCGAACGCTGAGTCCGAGGTACCCGGTGGCGACATTCAAGGTTCGCAGGAAGGATAGGTTTCGCTCGCGCTGCGGCATCCCCTTTCCCCCTATGCGATTCCCTTATGATGGCAGCAGTCTCGCTTCAGTCGCGCGTACTTCCACGCGTGTTAGGAAGTACGTCATGAAATTTCCAGCGGGATCCGTTCAGGCGCTCAGTTCGGCCGCATCGACGGTGTTTTCCATCGGCATCGTGTTCCTCGGTTACTGGGGATCCACGAGGGCTCGCATTGGCGCTCCGGCGACATCTCCGTCGCCCTGCTGGCACTCGCCGGTTTTGAATGCCTCGGTGCGGTGCCCTGGCTCGCCACGTCTCCAACAGAAGGCCCCAACGATGAATCCCGCCTGCTCTCGCACGTCACGCGTTTCTGGGTGGCGTAGGGGCGCTGTGGCTGGCGATCGTCGTGTCCGTGTTCATGCAACAATGAGGATCGCTCGCTCTGTCGTCCGCTCGCTCTGTCGTCGTTACGCTCATCGGGTCTTTCTCTTCCTCGGCACCATTTCGTCATGAAGATACGAGCAGGTCTTGTCGCCGAACTCGGGATCAATCTCGTGCTGCCGTGGCTTGCATATCGCCTCGCGTTGCCGCATTGGGGTGAGCTCGGCGCACTGTACGCGTCGGCGGTCCCGCCTATTGTCTGGAGTCTCGCGGAGTTCGCAAGAACACGTCGAGTCGATGCCCTCAGCATTCTGGTGCTGCTCGGGATCGCGATGTCAATCGTGCTGATGGCGCTCGGCGCAATCGGCCTGGTGTTCCTGCTGTCGCTCGCGATGCGGCGTCCCCTTACCTTTTATCTCGCGCGCGCAACCGTCGCCCGTAAAGCGGAAGGTGGTGCAAAACGCTTCGAAGCGCTCTGGAACGAGCGGCCACTCCTGCGTCGATCGATTCGCCTGATGAAAGCAGTCTGGGGTCTCGGCCTGGCCGGTGAGAATGCGCTGCGAAGCTGGCTGGCGTGGCACTGGCCAATCGAGCGCTTCCTGGTGGTTTCGCCGTTCATCGGCTACGCTATCTACGGCGCGCTCACGGTCTG
Organism: Candidatus Burkholderia crenata; assembly: GCA_001190015.1. Lineage (GTDB taxonomy): Bacteria > Pseudomonadota > Gammaproteobacteria > Burkholderiales > Burkholderiaceae > Caballeronia > Caballeronia crenata. The sequence continues at coordinate 1,442 of LGTG01000430.1, read as the reverse complement.
GACCTGTGATGTATCGCAAGAAACTGCAGAGGCGCGCCACAGCGGCGCCTGGAGCGCCTGTTCGTCCATAAGGGAATAAGGGAGCCGGCTTCCCCCAAACGAAAACGCGCCCCTGGTCTTCAGCCCAAGGACGCACATCGATTAAACGGAAAAACCTCAGGCTGCCTGCTGCTGAACTGGGTACGGTGAAGGTTCGCGTACAGCCCGTTCAAGCGCAACAACTCGGCATGACTGCCTTGCTCCGCAATTTTTCCGACGTCCATCACCAGAATCCGGTCGGCGCGCTCAATGGTCGAAAGCCGGTGCGCGATCACCAGCGTCGTACGCCCTTTCATCAACGTTTCCAGTGCTTCCTGCACATGCCGCTCGGACTCGGAGTCGAGCGCGGACGTGGCTTCGTCGAGGATAAAAATAGGCGCGTCCTTGTAGACCGCCCGCGCGATGGCCAGCCGCTGCCGCTGGCCACCCGACAAGCGCATGCCATTGCCACCCACACGCGTGTCCACGCCGTCGGGCATGGCCGCGACAACATCAGCAAGATTCGCCGCAGCCAGCGCCGCCATCACCCGCCCGCGATCCTGCGTCTGGCCGTACGCGACGTTGGCGGCGATCGTGTCGTTGAAGAGCACCACGTCCTGGCTCACCATCGCCATTTGTCCGCGCAGATCGTGCAGGCTGTACTCGGAGAGCGGCACACCGTCGACCAGCACCGCACCGCCGGCGGGATCGAAGAAACGCGGCAGCAGGTTGACCAGCGTGGTCTTGCCGCTTCCCGACGCACCGGCCAGCGCCACCATCTCGCCGGGCGCGACCTTGAACGAGATCGCGTCGAGCGTTGGCTGTCCGGCCCCATACGTGAACGACGCCTCGCGGAACTCCACCTCGCCGCGGGCGCGCTCGAGCGGCCGGCCGCCGCCTTCGGGCTCGGCCGGTTCATCGATAAGACCAAATATCAGTTCCGCCGCCGTCATGCCGCGCTGCAGCGGCTGGTTGATATCGATCAGGTGTTTGAGCGGCGAGATCACCAGCAGCATAGAGGTGACGAACGCCACGAATCCGCCGACGGTGGTCTGGTCGTTTGCCGACTGCACCACAGCGATGGTGATTACGATCGCCAGCGCAATCGATGCCAAAAACTGCGTGAGCGGCTGCGCAAGCCCGCCGGACACCGTCGCGCACCTGGTAGCTGCGCAGGCGATTGCTCATGCTGGTGAAACGGTCGTTTTCGTAGCGCTGGCCGTTGTGCACCTTAACGACCTTATAACCGCCAACAGTCTCTTCCACGATGTACGAAAGCTCGTTCGTCAGCAACTGCGACTCGCGATTGAGCCGCCGCAGCCGCCGATTGATCTTGCTCACCAGCCAGCCGATAGCCGGCAGGATCACCGCGATCACCAGCGTTAAGTTGAGGATAAACAGGTATCCCAGCAGGAATACGACAG
>LGTG01000429.1 GCA_001190015.1 Candidatus Burkholderia crenata | reverse complement strand
TTCCATTCCCTCGGCAATAAATTTCCAGAACGCTGCTTCGTCTCAAACTGATTGACACCTGGCCTGCCCGGCGATGGCATCATCGGCCTCCCGGTTTGTTGCGAGCCCCAGCTCCGCGGTCGCCCCATTTAACACCTCCAAATTTCGAGATGTTGCAATGACCGGTTGAATTCGCCCTACCCGATGACCACCGAACGCGGTTTGCTGCTGAGTCTCCCGCCGGTTCAACCGCGTAGCCGCAAGGCGTTCGAGACCGCGTTCTTCGAGCGCGAATCGGGTCGGTTCGACGCCGTGCATCGCGCAATCTTCAAGGCGTTTTTCGAGGACGGCATTGATATCGGCGATATCGATGCGCTGCTGGATATTGCCGCCACCTGCGGCATCGATCCGGAATCGCTGGAGGAAGCGTTGCTGGGCGATGAGCTCACCGACGCGGTGATTGAAGACGAGGAGTTCGCGACGAAGCTCGGTGTGACGAGCGTGCCCTGTCGTGCTGTCGCGGGACGGAGTGGGCGACCAGGAACCGCCGCCGCCCATCGCGTTGCGCGGCGCGGCTCCCATTCAGCACTTCGAGTTGGCAGTCGAACGCTTGTTCCCGGATGGGTTTCCGGGCGCTTGAGGGTGGATTCAGGTCACTTTTTGGGCTCGAATCAAGACACAGTCCCTGTCGCGACATCGTGAGCGGCAGGCACCACCGATCCCGTCAACACGCCTTCTATCGCGTCCAGCACCGTCGCCACATCGGGCGGAGCGTGCTGGTCACCGACCGACACCGAATGCTCCGACGAACCAATGCCGAAATGCTCGTGCGCCGTTGCCGTAAAAATCATCACCGTGGGCCTGCCCAGCGCATACGCCAGGTGGACCAGCCCCGTATCCATGCCAACGACCAGCGCCGATGCATTGATGCAATGCGCGCACTCGGTCACGGTCAGCTTTGGCAAAACAATTGCTCCCGACACGAGCGCCGCAATCTGCTCGCCCTCTCGGCGCTCGCCTTCCGTACCCCACGGCAGCGCAATCCGATAACCTCGCGCCGTCAATGAACGCCCCGTCTCGGCCCACCGGTCGATCGGCCATTTCTTTTCATCGGCTGATGTGGCGTGGAACAGCATTGCAATGGGCGAACCCTCGGGAAGCTGGAGCAGCGTAGCCAGCGATGGTAGCTGGAGATTGAAGTCGGGGGTTTCGTCGAAGGTATAGCCCAGCGCGTCGGCCACGCTCACACGCATGCCGCGCCACGCATCCGTTTTCGGCCGTGGCCCGAAGCGCTTGTTGTACGCAAACGCCGCGCCGAGTTCGCCCAGATCCTTGTTCTTGTACCCGTAACGCCGCCGCCCGCGGGCCAGGAACGCGATGATCGCACTCTTGTACACGCCATGGATATCCAGGATCGCATCGTACTTTTCGGCCCGCAAGTCGCCGATAGACGCGGCGATGTCTTTCAAATCCGCCCAGCTTCGTGCTTTCTTGAACTTGCGCAACGGCGCGCTCAACACGCGGTCTATGGCTGGATTCCAGCGAATGATGTCGGCAAAAGCCTCGTCTGCTGCCCAGTCGATCTTGGCAGACGGAAATGCACGGCGAAGATCGGAGACAACAGGCTGCGTCTCTACGATATCGCCCAACGATGTCACCTTGACAATCAGGATTCGCTTCATGGGGATGCTATGGGACCTTTATTTCGCCGGCGCGTGGGTTCATGCCGCGACGAATGAACCAGTAACCGCTTGGCGGCTGGACCGCTTGACCGGTAGCGCTCTCGGCAGATCGAAAGGCGTTCAGATCATGATCGATTTAAAAACCGGGATCCTATAAATTGGCGTAATGCCGCGCCGTCAGCAATTGTAAGTTTTGCGCTGCGTGTTTTGCCCGAATTATCCGTCGAAATAACGGTTTTAACTACTATTTCACGGTCTTTCATGAACAAAGCGCCGAACTTACAGGCGCTTTGACATTGAAAATTGCGTTGTCCAATGACCGTAAAAGAAAAACCCTCAGAGCGTTTTAGCGCCGAAAGTGTCGCACTGTCCCATATCGCCCGTCGCCAATCCGCGATTCAACCAGCGCTGGCGTTGCGCGCTCGTGCCGTGCGTGAAGGCTTCCGGAACCACGAGTCCTTGCGTTTCCTTCTACAGCCGGTCGTCGCCTATCGCGCCCGCCACGTTCAGCCCTTCCTGGAAGAGTCACCCGGCTCAATCAGCTTCGCGTTGTTCTTCTGGGCGACGTTCGCCCAGACACCCACGAAACAATCCGCCTGCACCGAAGCGGTCGCGTAACTCCCGATAGAACGATGTAGACCGTGCGATCGTTCGGGCAGTAGAACGGTCTCATGGCCGACTGACCCGTGGCCGCATACAGCAGCAGTGCCACCGGTGAACAGGACCAGCTTCGGCGGCGGGTAATCCTGGTTATAGCGGGTCCGGAAAATCTGCTGCCATGTGCGGTTCGGTATTGCCAAGCACACGGCGCACAAACACGGCGTCTTGATCGCTCACGCTTGCCTGCGGCTGAGCACGTGGGTCCATCTGCCGTTGCTGCGACTGCAGCTGGCTGTAGAACCACTCTGCCCGGTCGAGCCGCCGCCCAGGATCAGCATGGGATTTATGCCGAAGAAATAGGCGGCCAGCGCGACGACAAGGGTGCCGATACCAATCGAGCGACCTCCGCCAATGCGAAATCCTCCGCCTCCCCCCGGCGCCGCGCCGGTCCTCCACATTGCGGCTCTCTGCTTCGTCATCAAGACGCATGGTTTTTCTCCCGTCGCGATGTCTGGTTTGCATCGCCGTAGAATCGCGCCAGGAAGGTCACAACTTTAGGTTCAAGCAGTAATTGCAACACCATCATTTAGGTTGCGAATATTAACTCTTCAAACGCCTCGGCTGGTGTCTTCCAATCGATGGCTTTGCGTGGTCTGCAATTAAGCGCGTTCGCAACTGC
>LGTG01000428.1 GCA_001190015.1 Candidatus Burkholderia crenata | reverse complement strand
ATTGCACCAAACCGGTCGTCCGCCTCGTTTCCACCAATCCTGAAAAGCCATCGGAATGCTCCGCCCGATACACGCCCACAGGCGTTCGAGAACTAGGCGGAATCTTTTGCCAAGACGCTCATCGCGAAACCGGCTTTGTCCCGCTTCCTCGTTCAGCCACGCATCACAGGCTTCTTCCGATGCACACTTTCGACCGCCTCTGTTCGTCATCGCCGTCCCTCATGAACTAATTTTGCAACGACCTTAAAATAAAGGATTCCTTATTAATAGAAAATCATAAAAAAATATGGGTAATTGCAAGGGCGATGGCGCGCGCACCGGTTGTACTGGCGAACGAATCTCGCACTGATATCGGTGATCGGTGCTGATGCAATTCGCCGATACCCGCTTGCAACGGACCTTTGGCATGTTTGCCCCGGTTAAGCCCGAGTCATGAATTGCCGATGAAGCTCACCCATCGACTCATCCGGGCCTATGCGCTTTACACGCTCGGCTTCTTCCTGTTCATCTGCGTGATGGCGCGCATCGAGCGCGTGACCGGCCCCGGGCATGTAGATCGGCTACGTGTTCCTGTTCGTGCCGATAGCCGTGTATGCCGTGATCGGCTTGTTGGCGCGGACGTCGGATCTGGTCGAGTATTACGTGGCCGGGCGGCGTGTGCCGTCCGCGTTCAACGGCATGGCGACCGCGGCGGACTGGTTATCGGCGTCGTCGTTTATTGGGTTGGCCGGGTCCATCTATGCAACCGGCTACGACGGTCTCGCCTACATGATGGGCTGGACCGGGGGCTACTGCCTCGTTGGGTTCCTGCTCGCGCCCTACGTCCGCAAGCTTGCTCGCTACACCATCCCCGATTTCCTCGGCACGCGCTTTTCGAGCAACCTCGTGCGAGGGATCGCGGCGTTCGCGGCCATCCTGTGCTCGTTCGTTTATCTCGTTGCGCAAATCCAGCAGGGCATCGGGCTGATTGCATCGCGGTTTATCGGCATCGATTTCGCGATCGGCATCTTCTGCGGGCTCGCCGGCATTCTCGTGTGCTCGTTTCTTGGCGGCATGCGTGCGGTCACGTGGACGCAGGTTTGCGCAGTACATCATCCTGATCAGCGCCATGCTCATTCCCGTGTCGATGATTGCGCATCGCGAGGGGCTTGGCTGGTTGCCCCGCAGCTTTCCTACGGGCACTTGCTGGAGCGCGTGGAGGTGCTTGAACGGCTGGTTAAACGCTCTCCCGAGGAAGCCAGGGTTCGCGACGACTACAGGCGCCAGGCGCAGCAGATCCAGACACAGATCTATGCGTTGCCGGCGTCCTTTCATACCGAGCAGGCGCGGCTGGTGGAGGAGATCGCGGACCTGCGCCGGCACAATGGGCCGCTGCGCGATATTAGCGAGCGGGAGCGCGAACTGGCGTCGTTCCCGAAAAATCCTGCCGAGGCGAATGTGCAATGGAGCCGTGCCCGCGATGCAATGCTCGAACGCGCCGCGCCACCGGTGCCCGTGGCCGAGGCGTTCCCCCTTCCGACGAGGAAAGCGCGCGGTTGCACCGGCGGAATTTTCTGTCGTTGCTGCTGTGTCTGTCGCTGGGAACGGCGAGCTTGCCGCATATCTTGACGCGCTATAACACGACGACATCCGTGGCTTCCGCGCGGCGTTCAGTCGGCTGGACGCTGTTTTTTGTCGCGCTGTTCTACGTGACCGTGCCCGTGCTCGCCGCGCCCGAGATTGCGGGGCTGCCGTATGTGATGTCGGGGTTGATCGCGGCGGGCGCGCTGGCCGCGGCGCTTTCCACCGCCGACGGCCTGCTGCTGACGATTGCGAACGCGCTCTCGCACGACGTCTGGCGAATTCAACCGGTCGTTGCAACGTCTCGAAATTTGGAGGTGTTAAATGGGGCGACCGCGGGG
>LGTG01000427.1 GCA_001190015.1 Candidatus Burkholderia crenata | reverse complement strand
CCACAGCAACGCAATCCCCCCCCGTTCTGAGAATGATAGGTATCGGCCCGAGCGAGGCACCAATTCAATCGGCGGCATGCCGCCGGCTTCGCGAAACCATCGCGGACCCAACGATTGTGACACGCCGCAGGCCAGCGCCGCAGCGTCACTTTCCATTCCCTCGGCAATAAATTTCCAGAACGCTTGCTTCGTCTCAAACTGATTGACACCTGGCCTGCCCGGCGATGGCATCATCGGCCTCCCGGTTTGTTGTGAGCCCCAGCCCCGCGGTCGCCCCATTTAACACCTCCAAATTTCGAGATGTTGCAACGACCGGTTGAATTCGCCCCACTTACGACATCACTTTGCAGACATCGCCGGTAGACATCGGACTCCGCCAATGCCCTCGCGATTAATCGTCAGTTAAAAATGATTCTCCATTCGCTGTGCCAGATCTATCGCTTACGACGAACCAGCCCAGCAGCAACGGCGACAGATGGGCAGCCGACGCCGTCGCGATCAATTGCTGCGAAATGCCGCTGTCGCCCAGCACCTGGCCAAATCCACCGCCCGCGCCGACGATGAGCGTGGATTCCCGCGATCGGTGCGAAACATTCGCCGCAAAACTTCTGGATCTGCTCGCGATCAAATCCTCTCGATGTTCCGAAGCTCCAGAAACTGAATAGCACCGCGATCAGCAACGCGACGTCCGACGTCCCTACAAAACGCAGCAAATCGTTCTGCAAGGTCTTCGGCGTGGAGATCAGGTCGGGCCCACAACTGCCGACGAGCATCAGGATCACCGGCAACCATTGGCAAGCCGATCAGCAGCAGCGATTTCCCGGTTCGCTTGGCCACGTTGAATGCGATCGGGATCAACAGCACGAAGCCAACCTCAAAGAACACCGGCAGACCCACGATGATCGCGACGCACATCATGGCCCAGTGGATGTATTTTTCGCCGAACCAGCCAATCAGCGTATTGGCAATACGTCGGCTCCGCCCGATTCGGCCATCATCTTGCCGAGACCGACAACGATCGCTATGTGTCCGAGCGTGTTGCCGTTGCCTGTTTCGAATGCCTTGACGATCTTGTCCATCGGCATGCCGACGCTGAGTCCGAGCAACAGCGAGACAATGATCAGAAAAAGGAACGGATACACCTTGTAGCGCGTGATCAGCAAGATCAACAACGCGATCGCGACAACTGCGTACACCAGCAGCATGCTGCCGTGGACTGGCTCCATTAAGCGCCTCCTTGGTTAGTTGAAGTATTTTGTTGCGCCGCACGGCGTGCCGCTTGCGCGCCAAGGCTGCTGCGCCCTGGCACACGATGTTCGGCGTGACTGACCCGGATTTTACTTGCAGCTTTGGAAACTCGCGCGGGAACCGTGTCCAATTGTGAAAAAGCCCCTGCGGTTTTAGCGCAGGGGCTTTTGTAAATCGGCGAAACGGCCTAATGTGGCGACGGCGCCAGCAGGCTGGCCGCCCGTGCGAGACGCGTGACTTCTTCCCAGTTTTGCGCAGCCAACGCGGCATTCGGCGTCAGCCACGATCCTCCTACGCACACCACGTTTGGCAACGCCAGGAAGTTGGGCGCGGTTTCCGCGGTAATGCCGCCCGTCGGACAAAACTTCAGTCCAGGGAATGGACCGTTGAGCGCTTGGAGCATGGACATGCCACCTGCCTGTTGTGCGGGAAATAGCTTGACGATTTCATAGCCCAGTTCCATAGCCGCGATAATATCGGTCGGCGTCATCACGCCTGGCAACAAGGGCAAACCCGCATCGAGCGAAGCCTGGTGGATCTCCCTCGTCAGTCCCGGCGACACGCCGAACTGCGCACCCGCTTTCTTCGCCTGCCCGCAATGCTCGGGGCGCTTAATCGTTCCCACGCCCACGACAATGTCGTCAGCCAGATGACTGGCCCGTTCAATGGCCTGCAGCCCGGCGGCCGTTCGTAGCGTTATTTCGAGCACTTTGACGCCACCGGCATGCAGCGCGCGCGAAACGTTTTCACCCTGTTCTACTGACTCGAAGGCGAGCACCGGAATCACGGGCCCGAGACGCACGATTTCGCTTACTGACTTCATTTATAGCTCCTTTGCGTGTTGTGGCGGAATTTCGCCGACCATCGGGCCAAACACCGACGCGCCCAGTTCTGCCGGCATTGCCGCGCTGCGGAATACGCCGAACAGCTCACGGCCGAATCCCACTTCGTTGTCCGCCTGATGCTGCGGCTGCTCGACTTCACGCGCGGCCCATTCATTCTCATCGGTATCAATATCCAGCACGCCCTTGTTCGCATCGATAACAATGGTGTCGCCCGTGCGCACTTTACCCAGCGGCCCCTGCAGCAACGCTTCAGGCGAAATGTGGATGACAGCGGGGACTTTCCCCGACGCGCCCGACATACGTCCGTCCGTCACCAAGGCCACGTGGAAGCCCTGATCCTGCAACACGCCAAGAAGCGGCGTCAACCGGTGCAACTCCGGCATGCCGTTCGCACGTGAGCCCTGGAACCGGACAATCGCCACGAAATCGCGCTTCAGATCGCCGTTGTCGAAAGCTTCCTGCACTTGCTCCTGTGACTCAAAAACAATAGCCGGCGCCTTGACCTGCCGATGCGCTTCTGCAACCGCCGAAATCTTGATCACGCCGCGGCCGAGCTTACCTTGCATCAGACGCAGTCCGCCATCCGGAGCAAACGGCTCCTTGTGGCTGCGAAGAACCTTCGTGTCATGACTGGTTTCGGGGCCGTCGACCCATTGCAACCTGCCGTCGATAAGTTTCGGTTCGCGCATGTAATGCCTTAGTCCCTCTCCCGCGACGGTCTTCACATCTTCATGCAGCAATCCCGCATCCAGCAAATCACGCACCAGATACGCAATACCTCCCGCCGCGTGAAAATGGTTCACGTCCGCCTTGCCGTTCGGATAGATGCGCGCGACCAGCGGTACGGATTGAGAGAGTTCATCGAAGTCGTTCCAGTCAATCACAATCCCCGCCGCGCGCGCGATCGCGACCAGATGCAGCGTGTGATTGGTCGAACCGCCCGTCGCCAGCAACGCAACGATGCCGTTCACGATCGCTTTTTCATCGACGATACGACCGATCGGCGTGTAGTTGCCACGTTCGACCGTCAATTCCAGAACACGCTTCGCAGACTCGGCGGTCAGAGTGTCTCGTAGCGGGGTATGCGGGTGGATGAACGCCGAGCCCGGCAGATGCAGGCCCATCAGTTCCATCAACATCTGGTTGCTGTTGGCCGTGCCATAAAACGTACACGTTCCGTGCCCGTGATACGCGACGGCTTCCGCTTCCAGCAACGCGTCGCGATCACACGCACCGGTCGCGAACTGCTGACGGACCTTGGCTTTGTCGTCATTGGTGAGGCCACTGGTCATAGGGCCGGCCGGTACAAAAATGGTCGGCAGATGGCCGAACTGGAGAGCGCCGATCAGCAAGCCAGGAACAATCTTGTCGCAAATACCCAGGCACAGCGCGGCGTCGAACATGTTGTGGGTCAGTGCGACAGCAGTGCTCATCGCGATGACTTCGCGCGAAAATAACGACAGCTCCATCCCGGCGTTGCCCTGCGTGACACCATCGCACATGGCCGGCACGCCGCCCGCGAATTGCGCTACGCCGCCCGCTTCGCGCGCCGCGCGCTTGATGATGTCGGGGTAATTCTTGAATGGCGCGTGGGCCGAAAGCATCTCGTTATAAGACGAAACAATGCCGATGTTCGGCTCGCGGAGCGCCTTGATTGAAATCTTTTCCTGGCCTTCCATGCCGGCGAAACCGTGCGCGAGATTGGCACAGGACAGCGCGCCGCGCGCCGGGAAATGACCTTGCGCGCCATCGATACGCGCCAGATACGCTGCGCGCGTCGGCTTGCTGCGCTCGACAATGCGCTGGGTGACTTTATTCAGATGCGAATGCGGGGAAACCATCGAAACTCCTTCGCCTGATTGCGGCAGGTGGCCGTAGGCGGGATTGGTCAGGTACGTGGACCGGTGAATTGCTTCCTTTGAATTGCGTCGAAAGCTTGAGATGAATTTTAGTAGAAAAACTACATATTCTCAATCTGAAAAACCCTTACTTTCGGCCTAATCGCGAAAAATTGAGGGGATAAATAGCTTAAACTTGGTAGCGCACACAGAAACTTATCGCCTCAAAATACATAGTTTTTATACATTTCAACAGATCAGCTATAGTCCGTGCACATAGGGGAGATTCCCGATGTTGCTGTTCCAAGTCAAAGCGATGCGCGAGCAGTTGCGCCCCTCCGAGCGCAGGCTCGCCGACTACGTGATCGAGGCGCCGCGTGAAGTGCTCGATCTCGCGATGACCGACTTCGCGGTGCGAGCGGGCGTGAGCCAGCCGACCATCGCCCGGTTTTGCCAGGCGCTTGGTTTTTCAGGCTTTCGCGAATTCAAGATCCGGCTGGCGCAAAGCATTGCATCCGACATTTCGGCGCCAGCTGTGTTCCGCGATGTCCGAGCCGACGAACCGGCGGCCGGCGTCGCGGCCAAGGTGCTCGACCGCACGATTGGCGCACTGCTGCAGCTACGCAATAGTTTGTCATCGGATAGCGTGGCTGCGGCGATTTCGCTGCTCGCCGAAGCACGGCGCATCGAGTTCTACGGTGCCGGCGGTTCGGGCGTTGCCGCGCTCGACGTGCAACACAAGTTTTTCCGGCTCGGCGTGCCCAGCGTGGCGTACTCCGACCCCCACACCTACACGACATCGGCGGCCTTACTCGGGCCTGGCGATGTTGTCGTGGCCATCTCGAATACGGGCCGTACCCGCGACATACTCGACGCAGTGCAGTCAGCCCTCGACGGCGGCGCGAAAGTCATTGCCATTACGCATGGCAGTTCGCCGCTCGCGCGAAAAACGAGCATTGGATTGTTTGCGAACGTGGATGAAGATACCGACATTTTCTCGCCGATGACATCGCGCCTATCGCATCTTGCAATAGGCGACATTCTGGCAGTTGGCGTGGCGCTAGCGAGAGGTCCGGAATTTGCGGAGAGACTGGCGGAAGCGAAAGGCGTGTTGGATAGAAGACGCGTGGGAAACTGAGTGCGAACATGCGTGGTGTCAACGCTGTCATGCAAGCGTGGTCTGCACTGGAAGGGAGTGTCTGAATTTTTGTGTGCGAGGCAGATAAAAGCCTGCCATCTGACAGGCCATGAATGGCATTTTACAAATGAATCCTGGTAAAGCGATCCTCATAGAGGATCGCGAACTGGTTCATCACTGCCTTCCAGTCATGCGCTGCACGACTCCAGTCAGCCGTGATATTGCGCAAGGCCAGCCACAGCAGTTTGGTCGCGGCCTCGTCCGTCGGGAAGTGCCCTCGCGTCTTGACGATCTTGTGTCGTTGGGCATTCACGCTCTCAATGGCATTTGTGGTGTAAATGACCTTGCG
>LGTG01000035.1 GCA_001190015.1 Candidatus Burkholderia crenata | reverse complement strand
GGTGAAAGAGGCACGTGAACGCGCTGAGCAACGCACGAAGAAGCGCAGTGCGGCTAAGGCCGAGAAGAAGACATCATGACGCGCCATCAGTCGCCTTCCGGGATCACCTGCGGGCTCGACTTCCTGATCCCGGACAACTGGTCCGCCGAGCAAGCGCTCGCCATCGTCGAACTCATCGACGATCTACGCGAGCGGATCTGCACGCACTACCAGCTCGCACTGCACGAGCTACAGCGCGAACAACGCGCCTCCCGTGAACGCTCGCCTGACCGATGTCGACGATCCATTCTGAGCATGAGCAGGCCGACAACCACGGGCTAGCAGCAACGGCCCCTGGTCAACTTCGCTTCTATTTCTATTCAACCCAACGCCGCCGTTTAGTGTCGGATTTGCACTGCCGCTAACAACACCCGAGGTCCCCGCTGAAACGTTGAGCGCGCTGCGGATGGACCGGTTCTAGGAAGCTTTTAAGCGTCATCCGGCGTGAGTCCGCCGGGGAAAAGAACCAGCGAAGTGGACAAGCGGAGCGCCTTTAGCGAAAGTAAGGCGCTTTGTTAATCCCCGGTGACCGGCGCTTGCGGCCATTTGGGCGCGATAATTGCGATGCGTTCACGCACTCCTCCCACGCTGCCGCCATGACCGAACCTGCCCTTCACGCCCTCACCCCGCCCTACGTCGAGCCACGCGATCATGCGCTGGCGCTCCTGACACTCGGCGAATTCCGCACGCTTGAAAGCCGCGCAGCAGCGTCGCTCCCCGCGAATACGCTGATGGGGCGCGCCGGGGCTGCGGCGGCGCAATTCATCATCGATCAGAACCGGCATGCGCCACATCTTGCCGCGTTGCCGGTCTGGATCGTGGCCGGGTCGGGCAACAATGGCGGCGATGCGCTGGTGATGGCGGCCCGTCTAAGGCAAACCGGTATCGACGTCGAAGTCTGCATGCCGGTGGAAGTCAAACCCGACGACGCGCGCTGGGCGCTGGCCGAAGCCCACCAAGCAGGCGTGAAAATCACGACAGAAACCCCTGCCTTCTTCGATAACTTCGGCTGGCTCGTCGATGGCATGTTCGGCATTGGCCTGGCACGGCCGCTGGAAGGCGTGTTCGCTGATCTCGCCGTGCGCCTGTCGCGGCGCTCGAAGGCGAACGGCGGCGTGCTTGCGCTGGATATCGCGAGCGGGCTTTCAAGCGACACGGGCGAGCCGGTCAGCCGCAGCGCCGACGGCCGCGCGCAGGCCGTTCGCGCCACGCACACCATCACGTTTATTGGCGCGAAGCCGGGCCATTTCACCGGCGATGGCCGCGACCTGACGGGCAAGCTTTATATCGCCGATCTAGGCGTCAAGCCGCCCCTCGAACCATCCGTCGCGCTGAACGCGCCATCGCTGTTCAGCGCGCACTTGCCACCCCGCGACTACGTGACCAACAAGGGCACGTTCGGCACGCTCGCCGTGCTCGGCGGCGACACCGGCATATGCGGCGCACCGATCCTGGCCGCGCGCATGGCGCTGTACGGAGGCGCGGGCAAAGTCAACGTGGCGTTCATCGGTACCGATTCACCGCCCTACGATCCACCGCACCCCGAGCTGATGCTGCATCACGTCGACCAGCTTTCCCTCGACAAGATGAACGCGCTCGCGGTCGGCTGCGGCATGGGCCAGAGCGAGCGCGCAAAGAAAGTGCTCGTGGATATCCTTGCGCTCGATGTCCCCAAGCTCCTCGATGCCGACGCGCTCAACCTGATTTCATTGGACGAAAAACTGGCTGCCAAGGTCGCTGAACGGGGAAGCCGCGGAGATCCTTGCGTACTGACGCCGCATCCACTGGAGGCAGCCCGCTTGCTCGGATCAAAGGTTAAGAGAGTTCAAGCGGATCGTATTGCTGCCGCGCGGCAGTTGGCGACGCGTTTCTCTGCGGTGGCTGTGCTGAAAGGCGCGGGCACGATCGTCGCGTCGCCGGACGGGCGTGTTTCAGTGAACCCCACCGGCAATGCAGCGCTCGCCACAAGCGGGACCGGCGACGTGTTGGGCGGGTTGATCGGCGCGTTTCTTGCGCAGGGCGTGCCGGCTTATGAAGCCGCGCTTGCCGGGGTTTATCTGCACGGGCTTGCCGCTGAAGCGTTGACCGATGAAGGCGAAGGACCCGCGGGACTGACCGCGGGCGAGCTGGCACCGAAAGTGCGCAGTTTGCTCAACTGGCTCTTTTACGCCGCGTGAGCGCGGCCGTGGCTGCCGCCAAGCGTAAGTCACGTTTATCCATGACGAACGAAACACGCAGCACACGAAGCCATGGCCGGTACGGCTTGATCTTCATGCAATCATTCATCCATCGTGGCTATACTTGTTGACTCGCGCGTAAGGCGGTCGATCATCAGACTCCGCGCGATGGACCAGTACTTCCCGTCACCCTCTGATAAACGGACCGTTATGACGCTCAATTCGCTCCCTGCCTGGCCGGCGCTCCAGACACATTACGATGCCATCCGTGACGAGCGCCTGCGCGACTGGTTCGCGCCGCAAAACGACACAACTCCGTCCCGCGCCGAGCGCCTGACTTTTGACGGCGGCGGCATCTCCATCGACTTCTCGAAAAACCGCATTACCGAAGCCACGCTCAAGCTGCTCGTCGAACTCGCGCAGCAGGCCAAGGTCGCTGAAAAACGCGACGCCGTGTTTGCCGGCGATATCGTCAACGTCACGGAACATCGCGCGGTGCTGCACACAGCCTTGCGTTCCACCGACGACAACTCCCCGTTCCAGGAGGAAATCCGCGCTGAAAAAGCCAAGATAGCCGCGTTCGCGAACAAGGTCCGCGACGGCTCGTGGACCGGTTACACCGGCAAGCGGATTTGCCATGTGGTGAACATCGGGATCGGCGGCTCGGATCTCGGGCCGAAGATGGTCGTGCATGCGTTGCAGCACCTGGCGCAGCCGGGTCTGGACACGCATTTTGTCTCCAACGTTGATGGCGCCGATATCTACAACGTGTTCAAGGGCATTGACGCTGAAGAGACGCTGGCTATTATTGTGTCGAAGACCTTCACCACGCTCGAAACCATGACCAACGCGCGCTCCATGCGCGAGTGGTTCCTGAAGAGCGGCTGCCCGGAAGAAGCGTTGTCGAAGCACTTCGTGGGGGTATCGGCGAATCCTGAGGAAGTGGTCAAATTCGGCATTGCAAAGGAAAGCGTCTTCGAGATGTGGGACTGGGTCGGCGGTCGTTATTCACTATGGTCCGCGGTGGGCCTGTCTATCGTCATCTCGGTCGGCCCGGAGAACTTCGAAAAGCTGCTCGCCGGTGCTCATGCCATGGACGAGCATTTCCGCACCGCGCTGTTCGAACGCAACCTGCCCGTGCTGATGGGCATGATCGGCATCTGGTATCGCGACTTCTTCGAGTCGCAAAGCGTAATGGTCGCGCCGTACTCGCAAGCCATGCGCTATTTGTCGTCGTATCTTCAGCAACTCGAGATGGAGAGCAACGGCAAGTCGGCCCGTTTCGACGGCACCATGGTCGACTACCCGACCGCCGCCGTGATCTGGGGCGAGCCCGGAACGAACGGCCAGCACGCGTTCTACCAGATGCTGCATCAGGGTCCGACCATGATCCCGATCGACTTCATCGCCGTGCTGACGCCGGAACATCCACTCGTTGATCATCACGCCAAGCTGCTCGCGAATTGCTTCGCGCAAAGCGAAGCGCTGATGCTCGGGCGCACGCTGGAAGAAGCGAAGAAAGTCGCAGGGCCGGGCAAGGAAGCATTCTCGACACACCTGAGTTTTCTCGGCAATCGCCCGACGACAACGATTATTCTCGACGCTCTCACGCCCGAGACACTGGGCGCGGTCATCGCACTCTATGAGCATAAGGTGCTGGTGCAAGGCGCAGTGTGGGACATCAACTCGTTCGATCAGTGGGGCGTGGAGTTGGGCAAGATCCTCGGCAAGGTAGTGGAAGCCGATATCACCAGCGACAAGGCTGATCCCGCCAAGCACGATTCGTCGACGTCGGCGTTGATCGCGCGTGCACAGGCTGCGTTGAAGGGGCTGTGAAGGGCTTTGGTTTGAAGGGCGTCGCGCATTGTCCATTAATGACAACGCGAGACGCCTTGCGCTAGCTCAACTACACGCTCAGGCCGTTCACAAGACGCCCTGCTTCTATTGTCACCGTCGCGTCGCATCGCTCGGCCAGTTCGGTATCGTGCGTGACGAGGATCAACGTGGCACCGTTGCGGCGGTTCATCTCGAACATCAAACCCGTTGCCGCATCAAGACTGCCGGTGGGTTCATCGGCGAACAACACGGCCGAATATCGGCATAGGAGACGACCATAAGGCCGTACCATTGCCACACCACCCGGCATGCGGGTCCGCACCGGGCGGTTCGAGAAGTTGAGGTTATGAGTCGAGGCAAACCCAACTGGTCAAAGTAGGCGATGGGCAACACGCTGTTGAGTAGCTTGCCGCTATTGCGCCACCAGCGGCGACTGTTTGCCGCCACCTGTCGCGCGATCTCAGCAGACGCTCCCAACACGCGCAGTTCCCGGTAGATGGTCGTACCACGGCG
>LGTG01000426.1 GCA_001190015.1 Candidatus Burkholderia crenata | reverse complement strand
TGTCCGCATGTCTGTGCACGGGCCGGGCACTGCGCGGGCCGCGCGCTAGAACCAGACAACGGGGCAAAAGTTTTATCACCCCCGAGGTCATGATCAGTGAGCGCCCGACCGAAGCTGCAGATCGCGCCGTGCCGGGTCACTGGGAAGGCGACCTGATCATCGGCCTGAACAGCTCTGCGATTGGTACCTTGGTTGAACGAACAACCCGCTTCACCATGCTTCTACATCTTCCACCCATGCCAGGCCACGGCTCCGGTGCGCGACTGAAGAACGGGCCGGCGTTAGCTGGTCACGGAGCCGAGGCTGTGCGCAATGCTATCGCCGCGAAGATGGCCATGCTGCCTGATTACTTATGCAAATCGCTGACTTGGGATCAGGGAGCCGAAATGGCGCAGCACGCGCACTAAAGATGACACGCACACGCGCCTGCATCGAACCGCGATCGTTGAATATGCGCACCAGCTCGCCTTCGGTGATCTGACGAGCATGGGCATCGGCGGGATGCATGTCGAGATGCGGTTCACCTTCGGTCGCAGGCATTCCACGTTGACGAAGCTGCTGTTAAGGAAGTTCCGCGCGGGGGCGAGATCATTGCAAGCGGATAACGCGCGCCCCGATGGCGTGCGGAAACCGCCCTCGGCGAATGGCGCTTCCGCCAGCTTGAGCTGCGCCCAGCCTTTTGTTTTCAGCGTGTCCTAGGTCACGCCAGCGAGCGCGGGATCGTCCCAGCGGAAGGCCTTCGATGCCAACTCTTCATCACTTTCGAATAGGGCTGGATGCGTCAGCCTCATCGCCCCGGCCAGGCCGCGGAAAATTTCCGTGTTTGCCCGCCGACTCACCCACCGGAGCGATCGCCGGCAAGTTCGCCATCACGTGCGTATGGCCGTATGACTTGTGAGCATCGAGATGCTCGAGTTACGTAGTCGCCGGCAAGATGAGGTCAGCGTAATCGGCGGTATCGGTCTGGAAATGTTCGAGCATGATGGTGAACCGATCCTCACGCGCAAAACCCGCAGCAACCTTCACCGAATCCGGTGCGACCGCAACCGGGTTCGAATTGTAGACGATCAGCGCTTCGACTTTCTGGCCAAAGCTGGCGTCACCCGGATGCAGCAACGCGTCGCCAATAGCGTTCATGTTCACAATGCGCGGCAGCGTCGACGGCCAGCCTGGCAACAGATCCGGCCGTTCGAGCGCGTTGACATCGACCGGCGCCCAATTCGACGACGATAGCAGCAAGCCCCCCGACCGCTCGCGCCATGCGCCCGTGAGCGAAGGCAGACAAGCGATCGCGTGGACCGCGTTGCCGCCGCCGCGCACACGCTGCATGCCGTAGTTGAGGCGTATCAATGCTTTTTTTGTCGATCCGAACGCCCGCGCGAAATCGATCACGACCTGCGCTTCGATCCCGCAAATTTTCGTGCCCCGACGCTTGGCTTCCTGCGCACGAGTCCAGAAGTGCAAGTTCGACGCAATCGAATTCGATCCCCAGATCAGGATCAATTCGCTTTCCTCGAAATACTTCGTATGCATGCCAAGGCTTCCGCCATAGGTATAGCGCAAACCCGCGGCGCCGGCGGCCGCGCAGATGGTACGGTCCAGACGCGACGCGCCGAGCACATTGAAAAAGCGCGCGGCAATACTTTCGCCCTGCACGAGGCCCATCGTGCCCGCGTAGCTGTAAGGCAAGATGGCTTCGGGCGCGCGAGCCACGATTTTATTCAGCCGCTCCGCGGCGAATGTCAGCGCTTCGTCTCAGCTTACCGCCTCGAAACGGCCGTCTCCCTTCGCACCGACCCGACGCATCGGCGTGAGCAATCGATCCCGATGGTGAGTTCGCTCCGCATAACGAGACACCTTTGTGCAAAGGACTCCTTGCGTAGGCGGATGGTCGGGATCGCTGGTCACCTTGACCGCGCGGCCATCCTTCACGGTGATGCGCATCGCACAGGTGTCGGGACAATCGTGCGGACAGACAGCGCGAGCGAATTCAGCGGGAGCGTTCATGCGGGTATCCGATGGGAATCTGCAAAAAGCGGACATATAAGACGATTCTATTACGGTTGGCCCGACCTCACCGTCTCACGCTTCGATAAATAATCGCGGGCGTAAAATGGTGCGATAGACGCGAACGAAAGCACGCGCAACGTTAATTTTTCAGACAGGGGACAGTTTCATGAATCTGATTCCAGAAATCGAAGCGTCGCACGAGGAAATCAAAGCGCTGCGACGAACGATCGTAAGCGATAGATCTGGCACAGCGAATGGAGAATCATTTTTAACTGACGGTTAATCACGAGGGCATCGCGGAGTCCGATGTCTACCGGCGATGTCTGCAAAGTGATGTCGTAAGTGGGTTCCGACGCGAAAGTCGGCGCCTAGTCGAGGCCTCAGTCCAAACTTGCTTGAGCCTGCCGCCTGGCGTAGTTAAACGGCAGCAGATCACTGACGTCAGCGGCTGGTGGTCGTTGTGGCAGCTCGGTCAAGACATGCAGCAAATACGCATACGGTTCGACGCCGCATGCGCGACACGTTAGCATTAAGCTGTACACCGTCGCACTCGCTTTCGCACCGGCAACCGTGTCGCAGTACAGCCACGATTTTCTCCCAGTGCAGAATGGCCTGATGTCACGTTCGATGACGTTATGCCGACTCTCGGATTATGCCACGTTCCCAGAGTCGAGGACGCACAGCCAGGCGATGCGCCGTTTGCGGTCGCCCGGCTGTCGGCATTATCAGCGGCGCTCCAGGAAGACAAGCAAGGGATCGGGAGGTTTGTAACGCGTCGGCACAACGCCGCTCGCATTGGCGTGTGCGAGTGCGCGTTGCTTGATCTGCATGTCAGCGTGTAAGTAAATTTGGGTTGTTTCCGACGATTTATGATCAAGCCAGAGTGCGATCACGCTCAGGTCGACGCCGTGCTGCAGCAGGCTCATAGCCGCTGCATGCCGAAGGGTGTGTGGCGACACGGATTTCCCCTTGAGTGAGTGGCAAATCTTGCATGCAGTTGCGACATCGCGCGACACGAGTCGCTGAAGCGCGTCGGCACTCAGCGGGCCACCGCGCGAACTGGGAAAGACAGAGTTATCTGGTTCGCCAGGCTGACGCAGCAGCCATTGCTTCAGGACAGCAATAACGTCCGGCCGCAGCGGCGTGCATCGCATCTTCCGTCCTTTGCCGAGGCAACGGACGTGAGCGCCTGTGCCAAGCGTGACGCCTGAGGGAAATCAGTTCACAGCTGCGTAGGCCCGTTTGAACCGCGACAAGAAGCAGCGTTCGATCTCGTCGCCAATCCATGTTCGGGCGTCTGGGGCTGCCACGAGAGCTGCGGCTTCGTCTTCGGTGAGAAACTCGACCGGTCCATGTTCGCAACGCTTCGAAGGAATCGCAAGGATGCGCTGACACTGCTTAGCAGGCTGTTGAAATTGGGTACCGTGTA
>LGTG01000425.1 GCA_001190015.1 Candidatus Burkholderia crenata | reverse complement strand
CCTTCCGACGCACCCGAGACCTGCTTATCGGCACCTCTGCTAGTCGTCAAAAGACCGTTCTGCAGAACAAGATCGTTTCGCATTTTTGATCGACGCCACCGTCTGGCGTCGCTTTCTGATCGCCGTTCACTGTCGAGGAAGAATGAACGGTCCGTAGACGAACACTGAGTTCTCTGCAAGTCCACGTTCCTGCCTCAGGAGTCCAGGTAACGGTCATGTATAACGGCGACCGTCGACGGGTAGTTTACCGATGGTAAGTGCGCGATTAGACAAGAAACAGCCGTAGTATCGCAAGCTCAAACTGAACGCGAGAAGCCGGTGCATTGCTCAGGCGTTTCATGAATAACGCAGCGTCAGACTCGTCGAGATTGGCCAGGTCTATGCTCTGGCTCTTCATCCACCGAGAGAAGGCTGCCAAGACCCTTCGCTTCTTGCCAAGCGTGACCTCTCGGAATATCGCGCTGCCCTAAAACGGTCAAGGAATGCATCAACGTGACGGGCCGGCAGTCCGTCGGATACGCCGACTGAGTTTCTCGCCTTCATGTGATTTCTCCTGTCCTGGCCAGCGTAATAGCCAGCCTAGCAGGCTGTTGAAAAGCGCCCCGCTAACGACCGAAGCAGTGTTAAAGAGGTTTGCACATGCAATTTGCTGCTGAATTGCGGGT
>LGTG01000424.1 GCA_001190015.1 Candidatus Burkholderia crenata | reverse complement strand
TCTGCTGGTCGTCAAAAGACCGTTCCGCATTTCTGATCGACGCCGCCATCTGGCGTCGCTTTTTGACCGCCGTTCACACCAAGGGCAAGAAGGGCAAAAAAGCCAAGGCCAGCGCAGCAGCTAGCTCGAGCACGGCCACAACAACGACTGCGACGGCCGACGCTGCCTCGGGCGCGAGCGGCGCCAAGGCGTCGAAGAAGTCCAAGAAAAAGAAAGCCGCGCGCGACGCGGCAGCAAACTGAGGACGGCGACACATTTCGGCACTGGATCCCGAGCGTGGAACGGCCATCAACGCGCAGCTCGGATTCAGGCCAGCTAGGTCGCCTTGCAGCAGAAACACTCTGGCCGTTCCTTAACGGACGGCACGTTTTCCGTCCGGCAGAGGCCAACCAGCATGACGCCGGACGGCATTTAACCAGCATCGTTTTCAAGTGAGACAGCCATGAGCCTACTCGATACCCTCACCTCCTCCTTCGGCGATTCACCTCAAGGCGGCGGCGCACAGTCCGGCCTGATCGCCGCTGCGATGAAGTTCGTCAACAATCAGCCCGGCGGCCTGAAAGGCTTGATTCAGCGTTTTCATGAAAATGGCGCGGGCGACATCGTCTCGTCGTGGGTCGGCAACGGCGAAAACAAGCCGATCAGCTCGGACAATTTGCTCGGCTCGGACGCGGTCAGCCAGGTCGCACAGAAAGCCGGTTTGTCCGGCGACCAGCTGTCCGGCATGTTGGCTATGGTGCTGCCCGCATCTCGTGAACCACGCGACGCCGGACGGCCAGGTGCCGGCGAACGGCCAGCTGGACGTGGGCAGCCTGCTGGGTTCGCTTGGTGGTCTCGGCGGTCTGGCAGGCTTGTTCGGCAAGAGCGAAGAACCGAAGGCCTAACAGGCTGTTGAAAAGTGCCCCGTCATGACGACC
>LGTG01000423.1 GCA_001190015.1 Candidatus Burkholderia crenata | reverse complement strand
ATTTAACATCTCCAAATTTCGAGATGTTGCAACGACCGGTTGAATTCGCCGGAAACAGCCTAGCTTCGCTGTAGCGAGGCCGGGTTTTCAGAACCCGCGCCCCTTCACCATTCAGCCCAAATGGGTCCGTTTCTCGCGTGTGGGCACGACATCGTTCGTAGAAAGCGCCTGGACAATGCCACAGTCCGTCGCTGATTCTTCCGTGGTGCATTGGCCCCTCAACGCAACCAGTTGCGCTTTGAGTTGCGTCAATTCCTCGATTCGCCTGTCCACATGAAGAATGTGTTCATCGACGAGCGAATTGATCGAGTCGCACGGTTCGCCGGGCGTATCGGTTGCGCTGAGCAGATGGCGGATCTCGTCATGCGTCATATCCAGTGCACGGCAATTGCGGATGAACCGCAACCGTTCCGCGTGCACTTCCGTGTAATTCCGGTAATTGGAATCCGTCCGGTTGGCGTGGGGCAACAGGTCCTCTTTCTCGTAGAAGCGGATGGTTTCAGTCGTGCAATGAGCCATTTTCGCCAGTTCACCAATTCTCATTTGCTTACGCTCCCGGTCAACGCTTGACCTTGAAGTGACTTCAGGGCGTCTACTAAACCATAGATCCCCTCAGGAAGCCACGATGTCCCTACTCAGCGAAACGACTAATACGGCGCTCGATGAAACCCCGGCCCGCTCACCGTGCTCCCACGGCCACAGTCACGATCACGACCATTCGTCGGACCATGCGCATGAACATGCACATTCGCATGGCAAGGCCAAAGCCCCTGTTTCGGCTCTTCAAAAGCCTTTGAATGGCGCCGAACGCACGGTGTTTCTCATCGCGCAAATGGATTGCCCGACGGAAGAAGCGTTGATCCGCAAGAAGCTTTCCGCCATGCCATCCGTGCAAAACGTGCAATTCAACCTGATGCAGCGTTTGCTCACTGTAGACCACTCGCCGTTCGAACGCGAGGCAATTGCACAGGCCATTCGCTCGCTGGGTTTCACCGCTGAGTTGCCGGAATCGGAGCGGCAAGGTGGAACTGCCACGGTCGCCAGGAAACCGACGCACTGGCCGCTCGCACTGGCCGGCGTCGCGACGGTTGCATCGGAGATAGTCAGCTTTGCCGCGTTCCCCGGCTGGATCGCGGCGTCGCTTGCCGTGCTCGCCGTCATTGCCGGCGGTCTTGGAACCTACAAAAAGGGCTGGGTCGCGATCCGCAACGGCAATCTCAACATCAATGCACTGATGAGCATCGCTGTCACGGGTGCGCTGGTGCTTGGCCAGTGCCCCGAAGCAGCCATGGTCATGGTCCTTTTCAGCCTGGCCGAGCTGATAGAAGCGAAGTCGCTCGACCGCGTGCGCAACGCCGTCCAGAAGGTGATGCAACTTGCGCCCAAGCGCACGACCGTCCAGCAATTCGACGGCACGTGGCAAGACGTGGATGCAAAATCGGTGTCGATAAACTCGATCGTGCGCATCAAACCCGGCGAACGAATCGGACTTGACGGCGTGGTGAGCAACGGACGATCGACGGTCAACCAGGCCCCCATCACGGGCGAAAGCCTGCCGGTCGACAAAGCACCCGGCGACGCCGTATTCGCTGGCACCATCAACGAATCCGGCTCGATCGAGTATCGCGTAACAGCGCTCTCCGGCGATACCACGCTCACCCGCATCATTGACGCGGTGTCGGAAGCACAAGGTTCGAAGGCGCAGACGCAACGCTTCGTCGACCAGTTCGCGCGTATCTATACGCCGGTTGTATTTGTACTCGCGGTGCTCGTTGCGGTCCTGCCGCCGCTCCTGGCCGGCGGCGGCTGGCACGACTGGGTCTACAATACGCTGGTGCTGCTGGTGATTGCCTGCCCGTGCGCGCTGGTGATCTCGACACCCGTGACTATCGTCAGCGGTCTCACTGCTACGGCACGAAAGGGCATTCTGATCAAAGGCGGGTCATACCTCGAAAGGGGACGCAAGCTAACCTGGCTCGCGCTCGACAAGACCGGCACGATTACGCACGGAACGCCTGCGCAGACAGATTTCGAAACCCTCACCGACACAGACGCCAACCAATGCCGGCAGCTTGCGGCCAGCCTCGCCGGGCGCTCGGATCACCCTGTGTCGCAAGCGCTGGAACGTGCAGCCAATAAGGACAACATTGCCCATCTACCCGTCGATGAATTCGAGGCACTGCCAGGACGCGGCGTGCAGGGAACGATCGGCGGCAAACCTTACGTGCTCGGCAATCATCGCCTTGTCGAAACACTAGGGCGTTGTTCCGCCAGCCTGGAAGCCAGGCTCGACACGCTGGAGCACGAGGGTAAGACCGTCGTTCTGTTGATTGGCGAAGAAGGGGTACTCGCCTTGCTCGCCGTCGCGGACACGGTCAAGGAAACCAGCCGTGCCGCCATCGGCGACCTGCATGCGCTTGGCATTCGCACCGTGATGCTGAGCGGCGACAATTCGCATACGGCGGCGGCTATCGCGACCGCCGTGGGTATCGATGAAGCCCGTGGCGACCAGTTGCCCGACGACAAGCTCACCGCAGTGACAACGCTTGCGGCAGACGGTGCAGTAATCGGCATGGTGGGCGATGGAATCAACGATGCCCCTGCACTCGCCCGTGCGGACATCGGCTTTGCGATGAGCGCGATGGGCTCGGACACCGCTATCGAAACCGCTGACGTCGCGTTGATGGACGACGACCTGCGCAAGATCCCGGCGTTCGTCAGGCTCTCGAAGGCGACGCATGCGGTGTTGATACAAAACATCGTGTTCGCGCTGGGAATCAAGGCAGTATTTTTTGCGCTTGCATTGACGGGCGCGGGAACCCTGTGGATGGCCGTTCTCGCTGATGTAGGGGCAAGCTTGCTGGTCGTTGCCAACGGACTTCGCCTGTTACGCGGATAACCCGCACGCACCCGAGCAAATCTGTCTGCGTGCATGCGCATGTGTGTGCCGGAGCACTGCCCCGAGGCCCCTTGCGGGTGATATCCTTGCCCCGCACCATTGGCCTCGACTCGCTCCGACATTCAAGCTCACGTGCTTTCATTCCTGCTTAAACTTCGCACCCGGGCACAGATCCGGTTCCGTTTCGCCGAAGCCCACCCATGCTCATGTGGGCCGTGATTGTCGGCGTGGCCGGCACATTCGCGACTTCGGCGTTCCGCGAGGGTATCGACGAATTGCAGCGGCTTTTCGGCGGCGCCAACAGTAACTTTGTCGAGATGGCACGCCTGCCCTGGCCCCGTGCGGGTCGCGCTGCCAACAGCAGGCGGGCTGACCGCAGGCCTGCGCCTTCTGATCGCCCGGCGTCGCAGTTCGGGTCAGGCGAATGCCGACTACATCTTAGGTTCAAGCAGTCGTTGCAACACCATCATTTAGGTTGCGAATATTAACTCTTCAAACGCCTCGGCTGGTGTCTTCCAATCGAGGGCTTTGCGTGGTCTGCAATTAAGCGCGTTCGCAACTGCGTCGAGTTCTCGCTCGGAGTATCGACTAATGTCGGTGCCTTTAGCAGGCTGTTGAAAAGCGCCCCGTCATGACGACCGAAGCAGTGTTCAAGAGGTTTGCACATGCAATTTGCACATGCAATTTGCTGCTGAATTGCGGGTTCGCCGAGTGGTTTTGGCAGGCAGTGCGCAGGCACGCCGGCCCGGCGCCGTA
>LGTG01000422.1 GCA_001190015.1 Candidatus Burkholderia crenata | reverse complement strand
CTCCAAGATTGCGCCCATGCTGGGCGCACACGAAAAAACCCCGCCAGAGCGGAGTCTTGTGACGTCATCAAATTTTAACGGATATCGATGACGAAGGTCGGCGGCCTAACTACCGTCAGGCGTAGCGCCGCAAGCGTAACGCGAAGTCCTGCAGCGCCTTGATGCCGCTTTGCTCCGCCCGATGACACCAGTTCTGCAGCTGAGCGAGCAGTTGTTCGCGCGATGCGTTGGAGCGGTCCCACATGGCTGACAAGTCCTGACGCAATTCAATATAAGTGCGCAGCTTGTGGTTGTCCGAGAAAAGCGCCGGCAACTGCTGACGTTGCGGCTCGTCCAGACCCGCCTCTTCCTTGTGCGCCCACTTGCGGGCACCGCGCATCAGTTGATACTTGTCCGCGGAACCGCCTTCTTTCAGCTTCGACAGTTCCTGCCGGTACGCGCGCTTGAGCGCCTTGCCGTAACGCGCCATCACTTCATAGCGGTTCGACAGCACGGCTTGTAACGTGTCGTGATCGAGCATCGGCTTGGACGCCGACAGACGCGGCGTGGGCGCAATCTTCTTGACCTTGGCCAGCTTGAACGCCGACATGATGCGGATATACATCCAGCCAATGTCGAATTCGTACCACTTGTTCGACAGCTTCGCCGACGTGGCATACGTGTGGTGATTGTTGTGCAGCTCTTCGCCGCCGATCAGGATACCGAACGGGAAGATGTTCGTGCTGGCGTCAGCGGAATTGAAATTCCGGTAACCCCACCAGTGAGCCAGTCCGTTGACCACACCGGCTGCCCAGAATGGAATCCAGATCATCTGCACGGCCCACACCGACAGCCCGACAATGCCGAACAACGCAACGTCGATCACCATCATGATGCTGATGCCGAGAATGGGGTAGCGCTTGTACACGTTGCGTTCCATCCAGTCGTTCGGCGTGCCGTGACTGAACTTGCGCATGGTTTCCTCGTTCTTGGCTTCCGAGCGGTAGAGTTCGGCGCCTTCGAGCAGGACTTTCCAGATGCCGCGCGTTTGCGGGCTGTGCGGATCTTCTTCGGTCTCGCACTTAGCGTGATGCTTACGGTGAATCGCGGCCCATTGGCCGGTCAGCATGCCCGTGGTCATCCAGAGCCAGAAGCGGAAAAAGTGGCTGACGACCGGATACAGTTCCAGCGCACGATGCGCCTGGCAACGATGCAGATAGACGGTCACACCGATGATCGTGATGTGCGTCATCACGAGAGTGAACAGCAAAATCTGCCACCACGAGAGGTCGAGCAATCCGTTGGCGAGAAATTCAAGCGATGAATTCAGCAAGGCAATTTACCTGAAAGGCGGAAAAAATAGCCGAACGAAAACAGGATCGACGGCTGTTGGGTACATGAAAGGAACATGCACGTGGTTCGACGGCATTTTACTTCATGCGTTCCAAGTCTTTGTGTCGACTAGGGAAAATTTTGATTTCGCGCAGGCCCAGCAAGAGATTTGACCGATAAATCGGGACTTTGTTTAGTGCAGCAAACACGAATTTCCCGCTTTTGAAAGCTTTGGCCGAGGATTGAACCCGGTTCCGCCGCCCAAAGCGGGCATAATTTACTTATTCCTCAACTGCCTCCTCAAACACGGCTTCCTTTGCGGCAACCGGCAGCCGCTCAAGTACGGCGGCGAAGAAACCGTCGGTGCCGTGCTTGTGCGGCCAGAGTTGCAGATAGTCGCCCGTGTCGAGGTCGATGCGTTGTTCAGCCAGAACCTCGTGCGCCGGAACCAGCTTGAACCCCGGATGCGTAGCCAGGAACTGAGTGACCACACCCTCGTTTTCCGCTTCCAGCATGCTGCATGTTGCGTAGACGAGACGGCCGCCCACTTTCACCAGCCGCGCCGCGCTGGTCAGGATGGACAACTGCTTCGGTGTCAGTTCCGCAACCGATTCCGGCGACTGGCGCCATTTCAGGTCCGGATTACGACGCACGGTGCCGAGGCCGGAACAGGGAGCGTCGACGAGAACTCGATCGATCTTGCCGGCCAGGCGCTTGATCTTGGCGTCGTGCTCGCTGTCAATCAACACCGGATTCACATTCGACAAACCACTGCGAGCCAGGCGCGGCTTGAGTTTGGCGAGCCGGCGGTCCGACACGTCGAAGGCGTAGAGGCGGCCCGAGGAGCGCATCATTGCGCCGAGCGCCAGCGTCTTGCCGCCCGCGCCCGCGCAGAAATCGACGATCATCTCGCCGCGCCGGGGCGCCACCAGCGAACACAAAAGCTGGCTGCCTTCGTCTTGCACCTCGATCCAGCCGTCCTGGAACGGCTGCAGGCGCGTCAACGCCGGCTTGCCGTCCACGCGCACGCCAAACGGTGCAAACGGCATTTCGCCTGCATCAATTCCTGCTTCCGTCAGCGTTTTGATGACCAGTTCGCGCGTGGCCTTGATCGGGTTCGCGCGCAGATCGAGCGGCGCCGGGTAATTCAGCACGGCGGCCAGCAAGGCGAGCTCTTCGGTATCGAAGCGCTTGGTCATGGCGTCGTAGATCCACTGCGGCAAGTTGGTCCGCACGCGCACCGGCAAGCTGGCCGGATCGATCTTCGACACCTGGTTGAGCCACTGGTATTCATCGGCGGAAATGAAGGGCTTGACCGCCAATAACCCCGCCGTTTGCATCAGGCCCAGCAAGATGAGACGCCGCGCGAGGTTGCCGCTGCCGCTTTCGGCGAGATGGGAAAACTCCATCTTGCGGCGCAGGACGGCGAACACCGCTTCGGCAATAACACCGCGCTCGTTATGACCGAGCTTCGGATGCGCGCGGAAAAAGCGGCTGGTGGCAGCGTCGGCGGGACCGCTGAAGCGTAAAACGTCGGCCAGCAACGTCTCTGTTTGTCCTATCAAAAATCCATGAAGCCTCATACGCCCTCCCCGGCAATGTCGGCAAAGAGCCATTGCGGCTCTGGTGGTGTGAGCACGACACGCTTGCCGTCGATGGCAAGACGCCCTTCGACGAACCAGCGCACCACGCGTGGATAAATAACGTGTTCGACCGCCAGCACCCGCGAAGCGAGCGCTGAGGCGTCGTCGCCAGCCATGATTGGCACCGCCGCCTGCGCGACAATGGGACCATGATCCAGCGTCGGCGTGACAAAATGGACACTGGCGCCGTGCACGCGCACGCCCGTGTTGAGCGCTTGCTGGTGGGTCTTGAGCCCTGGAAAGCAGGGCAGCAGCGACGGATGAATATTGATCATGCGGCCCGCATAGTGTTCGACGAAAGCGTAGGTCAGTACGCGCATGAAGCCCGCGAGCATGACAAGATCCGGCTCGAAGCCGTCGATAGTGCGTGCAAGCGCCTGATCGAAGGTTTCGCGCGTGGTAAAATCACGGTGATCTATGACAGTTGCCGGAATGCCGTTTGCCGCCGCGAAAGCAAGCCCGGCGGCGTCCGGGCGATTCGATATGACAGCGGCCACCACCGCCTGCCAGCCTTCGCGCGCGCAAGCCCGCACGACGGCTTCCATATTGGTCCCCCGCCCAGAAATCAGGATGACGATTTTTTTCATCCATGGATTTTATCATTCGACGTCGTCAAAACTCGGCGAATCGGCCCGGCCCCCAGTGGACCCGGCCTCCGTCCAGTGCTGTGAACGTTTATAATTAAACACTTTGCGGCTTTGCCAGCTGCGCGCGGCTTTAGCCCTGCGTTATCGCATTCGCCCATTTAACCGCCAACCGCCGACCCAACCGATATCGTGAGAGTCTTTCGCGGCCTACCCAATGCCGAAAGCCGCGCGCCCTGTGCGCTGACCATCGGCAATTTCGACGGTGTCCACCGTGGCCATCAGGCGCTGCTCGCCCACGTGCGCGCTGCCGCGGACGCCCGCGGACTGCCGGTCTGCGTGATGACCTTCGAGCCGCATCCCCGCGAATTCTTCAATCCCGCCAGCGCGCCGCCACGTATCGCCATGCTGCGCGACAAGCTTGAAGCGCTGCGCACGAACGGCGTAGATCGCGTCGTGGTCGAACATTTCAATCACACTTTCGCCAGCCAGCCGCCCGATACGTTCGTCGAAAACGTGATCGTGAACGGCCTGCACGCTCGCTGGGTGATGATCGGCGACGACTTCCGCTACGGCGCAAAACGTGCCGGGGATTTCGAATCGCTGCAGGAAGCCGGACGCAAGCACGGCTTCGAAGTCGAGCAAATGGCAACGGTCGCGGACCTGAACGGCGCACGCATTTCGAGTTCGGGCGTGCGTGCGTCGCTGGTAGCAGGCGATCTCGACGCCGTCCGTCTCGCACTCGGATGCCCCTATGTCATCAGCGGCCACGTGGTTCACTGGCAAAAACTGGGTCGCGATCTGGGTTTCCCCACGCTCAACATATCGATCGCCCACAAGCGGCCGGCGCTAGCGGGCATCTTCGTCGTGCGTGTGCATGGGCTCGGACCCGCGCCGCTGCCGGGCGCGGCGAACCTCGGACTGCGTCCGACCGTGGACGATTCCGGCCGCGTGCTGCTTGAAACCTTCGTGCTCGACTGGCATGGCGACGCGTACGGCAAGCTCGTGCGTATCGAATTCCTGAAAAAGCTGCGCGACGAGGAGAAGTACGTGGACCTCGAAACACTAACGGCAGCAATAGCGCGCGACGTGACTAACGCCCGCGCCTATTTCGCTGCAGACGTGAACTCAAGTGGCCGCGATAGCGGTTTCGCCACCTCGACCACCGACCGAATTAGGTGAGCGCGTGGCGCCGGGTGCTTGAAGTTTCCAATAAAGCTTCCGACGCGCTGCCCGCTGCCTCGCTAGACACGCACCTTCGAGCCCGTTCCCGAGCTTGCCCGCTTGGAACCGCCGCTTCACCGAATAGATATCGAGTCATCCATGAGCAACAAGAAAGAGTCAAAACCCCAGTCGAAATATCCGGTCAATCTACTGGATACGCCGTTCCCCATGCGGGGTGACTTGCCCAAGCGCGAGCCGCAATGGGTGAAGGAATGGCAAGACAACAATATCTACGAAAAAATCCGCGCCGCCAGCAAGGGCCGCAAGAAGTTCATCCTGCACGACGGCCCCCCGTATGCGAATGGCGACATTCACCTCGGCCACGCGGTGAACAAGATCTTGAAGGATATGATCGTGAAGGCGCGCAATCTGGCAGGCTTCGACGCGGTCTATGTTCCCGGCTGGGATTGCCACGGCATGCCCATCGAGATCCAGATCGAGAAGCAGTTCGGCAAGTCGCTGCCGGCACGCGAAGTGA
Source organism: Candidatus Burkholderia crenata (assembly GCA_001190015.1). Taxonomy (GTDB): domain Bacteria; phylum Pseudomonadota; class Gammaproteobacteria; order Burkholderiales; family Burkholderiaceae; genus Caballeronia; species Caballeronia crenata. The sequence continues at coordinate 4,622 of LGTG01000422.1, read as the reverse complement.
TGGAAAAAGCGCGCGCCTACGCGAGCACGCAGATCGAAAAGCAGAAGCTTGGCTTCCGGCGTCTCGGTGTGCTCGGCGACTGGGACAATCCGTACAAGACGATGAATTTCGCCAACGAAGCGGGCGAAATCCGCGCGTTGGGAAAGATCCTCGAGAAGGGTTATGTGTATCGCGGGCTGAAGCCGGTGAACTGGTGTTTCGATTGCGGTTCGGCGCTGGCCGAAGCCGAAGTCGAGTATCAGGACAAGGTTGATCCGACCATCGACGTGTTGTTCGCGTTCGCCGAGCCGGAAAAGACCGCGCAGGCGTTCGGCTTGAACACGTTGCCGAAGCAGGAAGGCGGCGTCGTGATCTGGACGACGACCCCGTGGACCATCCCCGCGAACCAGGCGCTCAATGTGCATCCGGAAATTGTCTATAGCCTCGTCGATACGGAAAAAGGCCTGCTGATCCTGGCCGAAGATCGCGTGGAAGAATGCCTGAAACAGTACAACCTAACGGGTTCAACCGTCGCGACCACGACGGGCGCGAAGTTGAGCGGCCTGCGCTTTCATCATCCGTTGAGTGCGGCCCACCCCGGTTATAAACGCACGGCGCCCGTGTATCTGGGTGACTACGTGACGACCGAAAGCGGCACGGGGGTCGTGCATTCATCACCGGCGTATGGCATGGAAGACTTCTTGTCGTGCAAGGCGCATGGCATGACGGACTCGGACATCATCAATCCTGTCATGGGCGATGGGCGTTATATCGAGTCGTTGCCGTTGTTCGGCGGACTCTCGATCTGGGAAGCGAACGACCAGATCGTGGAAGCGCTGCTCCACGCGAAGTCGCTGCTGAAGACCGAGAAATACAAGCACAGCTACATGCACTGCTGGCGCCACAAGACGCCGATCATCTATCGCGCGACATCGCAGTGGTTTGCCGGCATGGACGTGAAGCCCAACGATACGTCGCGGACGCTGCGCGAAACCGCGCTGGAAGGGATCGAGAACACCGCGTTCTTCCCGTCATGGGGCAAGCAGCGTCTGTACAGCATGATCGAGAACCGGCCGGACTGGACGCTGTCACGGCAACGCCAGTGGGGCGTGCCGATGGTGTTCTTCGTCCACAAGGAAACCGGCGAACTGCATCCGCGTACGCTGGAATTGCTCGAGGAAGTGGCAAAGCGCGTGGAAGTGAGCGGCATTGAAGCGTGGCAAACGCTCGATCCGGCAGAACTGCTCGGCAACGAAGCCAACATGTACGAGAAGAATCGCGACACGCTCGACGTGTGGTTCGATTCCGGCACGACGCATTGGCACGTGCTGCGCGGCCCGCACAAGGATTCGCTGCAATTCCCGGCAGACCTATATCTGGAAGGCTCGGACCAGCATCGCGGATGGTTTCATTCGTCGCTGCTCACCGCCTCCATGCTCGATGGCCGCCCGCCTTACAACGTACTGCTCACGCACGGCTTCACGGTTGATGGCGAAGGCCGCAAGATGTCGAAGTCGCTGGGTAACGGCGTCGATCCGCATGAAGTGTCGAACCGGCTGGGCGCGGAAATCATCCGCCTGTGGATTGCATCGACGGATTATTCGGGCGAACTCGCGATCTCCGAAGAGATCTTGAAGCGCGTGACGGAGACGTATCGGCGGATTCGCAATACGTTGCGCTTCCTGTTGTCCAATCTCTCCGATTTCGACTTCGAGCAGCATGCGCGTCCGGTGGAAGACTGGCTAGACATGGATAAATACGCTGTCGCCCTCGCGCAGAGCCTGCAAGACGACGTGCTTGCGCACTACGAGAAATTCGAGTTCCACCCGGTTGTATCGAAGCTCGCGACGTTCTGCTCGGAAGACCTCGGTGGGTTTTATCTGGACGTGCTGAAGGATCGGCTCTACACCATGAAGCCCGATTCGCACGAACGCCGCGCGGCGCAGACGGTGCTGCACCACATCGCGCATGATTTGCTGCGGCTGATCGCACCGTATCTCTCGTTCACGGCGGAAGAGGCGTACAAGGTGTTGCAACCTGGGCGCGATACCATTTTCACCGAGGTGTATCACACCTATCCGCAAGTGCCCGAGGCCGGCGAACTGCTCGACAAGTGGACGCTGATCCGCTCGGCGCGCAGCGACGTCACGAAGGCGCTGGAAGAAGCGCGGACAGCCAATCTGATCGGTTCGTCGCTGCAGGCCGAAGTGGATGTACGGGCGAGCGGCGCGCGGTATGACGCACTGACCAGTCTCGGCGATGACCTCAGGTTCGTGCTGATCACATCGGCGGCACGGGTGGTAAAGTTGGCGAGCGAAGCGGAAGAAGGCGTCGACGTGATTGCATTGACGTATCTGAAATGCGAGCGCTGCTGGCACTATCGCGACGACGTGGGGGCATCGGCGGAACATCCTGGTTTGTGCGGCCGCTGTATTACCAATCTCTTCGGCAACGGCGAAACGCGGAGCGCAGCATAATGGCAAGAACGATGTCGAAACAAAGCAGTGGTTCGCTCGCGCCGTGGCTGGGCGTGGCGCTGATTGTGATTCTCTTCGACCAGTTGTCGAAGATCGCCGTCAGCCGCGTGTTTACTTATGGCGAACCGCACGCGCTCACACCGTTCTTCAACCTGTTCCTGATCTACAACCGCGGCGCGGTGTTCAGCTTTCTCGCCACCGCCGGCGGCTGGCAGCGTTGGGGCTTCACGGCGCTTGGCGTGGTCGCGGCTATCGTGATTTGCTACTTGCTGAAACGGCACGGCACGCAACGGCTGTTCTGCACGGCGCTGACGCTGATCATGGGCGGTGCTATCGGCAACGTGATCGACCGGATTGTGTACGGCCATGTGATCGACTTTTTGGACTTTCACGTCAACACGTGGCACTGGCCGGTGTTCAACCTTGCCGACAGCGCGATTACCATCGGCGCGGTGCTGCTCGTTTTCGATGAGTTGCGACGCGTGCGCGGAGCAAAGTAGGCGGCTTTATTCGGCATGTAAGCCGTCGTGAGTACGGAGGCCAGGTTTGGACAACGCAGAACTCGCAGGAAAGCATTTCGTACTTGGGCTGTCGGGCGGTATAGCGTGCTACAAGATCGCCGAACTCACGCGTCTGTTGGTGAAAGCCGGCGCGGCCGTGCAGATCGTGATGACTGACGCCGCCACGCAATTCATCACACCTGTCACCATGCAGGCGTTGTCCGGCCGTCCCGTGTACACGTCGCAATGGGACGCGCGGATCGCGAACAACATGGCGCATATCGATTTGTCGCGTGAAGCCGATGCAATCGTGATCACACCCGCCTCCACCGACTTCATCGTCAAGCTCGCGCATGGCAATTGCGACGACCTACTTTCCACGTTATGCGTGGCGCGCGATTGTCCGCTGCTCGTCGTCCCTGCAATGAACCGCCAGATGTGGCAGAACCCGGCAACGCAACGCAACGTCGCGCAACTGCGTGCCGATGGCGTGCAAGTGCTGGGCCCCGACTCCGGCGCGCAAGCGTGCGGCGAAGTGGGCGCTGGCCGGATGCTGGAACCCTCCGCAACATACGAAGCCATCTGCGCGTTCTTCCAGCCGAAGATCCTGCAAGGGCATCGCGTCTTGATTACGGCCGGTCCGACCTTCGAACCGCTCGATCCGGTACGCGGCATTACCAACCGCTCGTCCGGCAAGATGGGCTTCGCGCTCGCACGCGCGGCGGCGCAAGCCGGTGCCGACGTGCATCTCGTAGCCGGCCCGGTTGCGCTGGAGACGCCCTGGGGTGTGGTTCGCGAAGATGTGCAGACCGCGCAGCAAATGCACGACGCGGTGCTGCACGCCACGCCGGACTCGGACATCTTTATCGCGGTGGCCGCAGTCGCGGATTGGCGCGTCGATCACCTGAGCGAGCACAAGATCAAGAAGACCGCCAATCAGCCGATGCCCACCTTCACGTTCGTCGAAAACCCGGACATCCTCGCGACCGTCGCGCATTTGCCGAATCCGCCGTATTGCGTTGGTTTCGCGGCGGAAAGCGGCGATCTCGACGTGCATGGCGAGGAGAAACGCGCATGCAAGAACGTGCCGCTGCTGATCGGCAATCTCGGACCGCTGACCTTCGGTCTCGACGACAACGAAGTCGTGCTGTTCGAGGCGTCGGGCATCACGCGCCTGCCACGTGCCGATAAAAAGCTGCTCGCAAAGTTGCTGATTGCCGAGATTGCGAAACGGGTGCCGCGTGGCGGTTCCCTGCTGTCTTAGCCCATTGTCCGGACCATGACGACGAAACTCTCCGTACTCGATCAAACGCCGGTCATTCACGGCCATAGCACCGCCGACGCAAGCGCGGCGATATTTTCCCGCAGCAAGTGGGTGAACTTGTCGGCCTGTTCGATGGCACGCTGCCTGAGGATCACCTCGCGCATGGCGTGTTGCTGCAGCCAGAAATTGCCACGCGCCCCGGTTGTGGATGCTCGGTTCCAGCGACTTCGGCGGCCTGCTCGCCGCGCAGCTCGGTATTCGTTTCGCGTTCGCGCATTTCATCAACGCGCAGTATGGGCACCGGGTGGCGGAGGCGTATCGCGAGCGGTTTGTGTCGCGCAATGACCTCTAGCAGGCTGTTGAAAAAGCGCCCCGTCATGACGACCGAAGCAGTGTTCAAGA
>LGTG01000421.1 GCA_001190015.1 Candidatus Burkholderia crenata | reverse complement strand
AAATGATGGTGTTGCAATGACTGCTTGAACCTAAGCACGTTGCTGCTGATTGCACGCGCGTTGCATTTTGGGCGTGTGGTTTTGCTGCATGCCGCGACGGGGTCTGCCGCAGCAGCGGCGCGACTGGAACAGACGGCGAATGTCGCGACGGGCCTTGCACCTGACCTGCAGGGACCGTACTGGCTCGCGCAACGGCTGGCGGAACAGGTCGACCGGCTGCGCTTGCGGCTGATTGAGATCGAGCGGCAATGGAACATCGAGGGCGCGCCGCCGTTTCATCGATAAAGCGATGCAGACGAAGGCGGCATCAGCCCTCAATGTCGCCCATCACGGTCACTACCATCCACGGCATGCCGAATCGATCGGAGACCATGCCAAACCCGCTGCTCCAGAACGTCGGTTGCCAAGGCATCCGCACGTCGCCGCCAACGCTCAATGCGTCAAACATTCTTTGTTCCGAAGCGACGTCGTCGGCGACTATCGAAATACTGAAACCTGAAAAAACCTGGGGAGCGGGGTCCGCGCCGTCCGATGCCATGATGACGCTCGACCCTATCCGGAAGGTGTGTGCATGACCTTGTCCAGCCATTCGGGCGTGGCGGTCACGCCTTCGGGAGAGTCCTTGAAATGCAGGACGGACAGTGTTTGCGCACCTAGCGCTTTTTGGTAGAACGCGAGTGCTTCTTCGGTGCGGCCGTTGAAGAACAAATAGGGTTCGAGACGCATTGCCAACTCTTGGTTTGTCGGGCAGCCCCGCCGCCCGTGCCAAAAGTCTAGCCCACGCCCGTTTTCAGACGCGCAATGCAGGTGTTGCGAACGCGAAATTATTTCAGCGCTTCGATCAATTTTTCGAGCTTGATCGCGTCGGCCGCGAACGCACGGATGCCTTCAGCGAGTTTTTCGGTTGCCATGGCGTCGTCGTTGACGAGGAAGCGGAAGCTCGATTCGTCGATTTCGATCTTGCTCACCGGGTCGTTCGCGACAGCTTCCGGCGACAGCTTACGTTCGACCTTCTCGTTGCTCTCGGCGAGCTTTTTCAGCAGGTCCGGGCTGATGGTGAGCAGGTCGCAGCCGGCCAGTTCCGTGATCTGGTTCACCGTGCGGAAGCTCGTGCCCATCACCTCGGTCTTGTAGCCGAACTTCTTGTAGTACGCATAGATCTTGCGCACCGACTGCACGCCCGGATCGTTTGCACCGCCCATTTTGACTTCGTTCCAGTCCGCACCGGCCGACTTCTTGTACCAGTCGTAGATCCGGCCCACGAACGGCGAGATCAACTGCGCACCGGCATCCGCTGCGGCTGCAGCTTGCGCGGTCGAGAACAGCAGCGTCATGTTGCAGTGGATGCCTTCCTTCTGCAGCGTTTCCATTGCACGGATGCCTTCCCACGTTGACGCCAGCTTGACCAGGATGCGCTTGCGTTCAATGCCTGCGTCTTCGTACAGCTTGATGATGTCGCGGCCTTTGGCGATCGAACCCTTGATGTCGAACGACAGGCGCGTGTCGACTTCCGTTGATACGCGGCCCGGGACGATCTTCAGGATTTCCTTGCCGAAAGCGATCAGCAACTGGTCGATGATCTGGCTCATCGGCTTGCTTGCGTGGTCCTTGACGGTCTTCTCAAGCAGCGGCTTGTAGGCGTCGTTCTGGACGGCCTTCAGGATCAGCGACGGGTTCGTGGTCGCGTCTTGCGGCTTGAACTCGCCAAGTTGCTGGAAGTTAGCGGTGTCGGCGACAACGGTGGTGTATCGCCTGAGCTGGTCGAGAACGGTGGTCATATCTGGTCTTCGGCGCGTTGTGCCGTTGTCAAAGATGCGGAATGCCCGCGGGTGAAAGGGTTTTGCGAGGCCGCCGGTGCCGATGTTGCGCCAAAGCTGCTGGCGAGCGGCTCACCCTAGTTTACTGTTCTATTCCTGCCACGCCATTTTGCGCAGAGTACGGCATGGTTCGCGGTCGTGTTTCCTGCGCCCGGCCGCAGAACTGCTGCATCGCATACGGTGCGCAGTTCGTTTCGACGGCGGGTGGCGTCGAGAGTTCATCCGTTGAGCGGTTCGCCGCGACAGCGGGTGTTCGCGGCACGGATAGGCAGACATCCGGTGCAATCCTGATGCCTGTCCTGATACATGTCCTGACACTTGGCGCGCAGCGTCAACCCGTCCATTACACGTTTTTCGCGTGAACATTTCGCGTCGATCCAATCAATCTACGCCCGCCGCGCGTTGAGCACAATCTGTGTGACGACGTCCGCCACGAGCCCAGGCGCCGATTATTTATTTAGACAGCGCCCGCATTGCGCTTTCGAGCCCGCCAGCGTCAGCCCGAACATTCGGCCGCCGAGTACTTGCCGAATAATCGATACCGATTGCCGGTATTCCCACAGCCTTTCCGGTTCAGGGTTGAGCCACGCAAAATGGGGAAACTGAGATCGGCGAGCCGCCTTAACCAAACCGCACCGGCCTCGGCATTGTTATATTCCACGGAGCCGCCTGGTTGAACGACCTCATACGGACTCGTGGTGGCATCGCCGACAAATATCAGCTTCGTATCCGGCGAAAATTTGTGCAGCACATCAAACGTAGCGGTGTGCTCGCTATGTCGCCGCCGATTATTCTTCCACAGATAGTCATAGACACAATTGTGGAAGTAATAAAACTCCAGATGTTTGAACTCTGATTTCGCCGCGGAAAAGAGTTCTTCAACGGGCTTGATGTGGTTGTCCATTGACTCGCCTACATCCAGCAGCATCAGCACCTTCACGTTGTTGCGGCGCTCCGGCACCATCTTCAGATCCAGCCCGCACGCATTGGTGGCGGTACTGCGAATGGTGTCCGGAAGATCGAGTTCTTCAGCAGCGCCTTCACGCGCGAAACGCCGCAAGCGGCGCAATGCCACTTTGATATTGCGTGTCCCGATCTCGATCTGGTCGTCGTAGCCCTTATAGGCGCGCTCGTCCCAAACTTTAACGGCCGTTCTATTCCCGGCGGAATCCCCGCCAATCCGAATCCCTTCTGGGTTAAACCCGCCGTCGCCGAACGGCGACGTTCCACCTGACCCGATCCACTTGCTGCCGTCTTCGTGCAGCTCCTTCTGCTCATCGAGGCAGCTGCTTCAGGCATTCCATCAATTTATCGATACTGCCAAGCGCTTCTATCTGGCGTTTTTTCTCGGGCGTGAAATCCCGCTCCAGTCGTTTCTTGAGCCATTCGAGCAGTATATTGAACGCGTCTTCATCGAGCGCTGCGATACCGTGGAAATATGTGCCGAACGCCTGATCGAATTTATCGAAATATTTTTCGTCCTTGATCAGCGTCATGCGCGCGAGAAAATAGAACTCGTCGATAGACGGCCCGATTACCTGGGCCTTGAGAGCTTCATCAAGCAGTGTCAGATATTCCTTCACTGAAACGGGTAGCTTGGTACTGCGCAGGGAGTAGAAAAAGTCGATCAGCATGCCGGGCTCCTTGCTCAATCAGTCGAGCCGCGTAATGAGCCGGGATTCGTGCCGAGTTTCAAGTTTGGCGCGCAGATTTGCGCGCACGGCTGGCCACTCGGACTCGATAATCGAAAACACCACCGTATCGCGGTAAATGCCGTTCCGGCCGATCTGGTGATTGCGCAGGATCCCGTCTTCCTTCGCGCCCAGCCGCGCAATAGCCTCTCGGGATTGACGGTTCATGAAGTGGGTCCGGAACTCGACGGCGATAGTCTTCAGCGTATCGAACGCATGCGAGAGCAGAGCAGCTTGGCTTCGGTGTTGATTGCTGTGCACTGCACGCGTTTTGCATACCAGGTGCTGCCGACCACGTCGCCCGTCGTCACGTCGATGATCGTGAACGGTTGTGCGCCTTGTGAATCGCGCATGGCAAGCGCCGTGTCCATCCATGTGGCGATCGTGTCGGGCGAGGGCACGCTCGTGTGCCAGAGCTTCCACAACTCACCGTCCGCGGCGGCATCGGCCAGTGCGTCCTGGTGCTCACGTTCGAGTGGCACGAGTTTCACATACGTGCCTTCGAGTGTAACCGGTTCGATCCAGCGGCTCATGCGTACAGCCCTTTCAAGGGTTATTGCGGTTCATGAACAGCAGGCGCTCGAACAGGCTCAGGTCCTGTTCGTTCTTGAGCAATGCGCCGTGCAGCGACGGAATGACTTGTTTCTGGTCGGTGGAACGCAGCGCCTCCGGACCAATGTCCTCGGCCAGCAGCAGCTTCAGCCAGTCGAGCAGTTCCGATGTCGCCGGTTTCTTCTTCAGGCCTGATACGTTGCGTAACTCGAAGAAACTTTGCATCGCGGCGGCGAGCAATTCCTGCTTGATGCCAGGGAAGTGCCTCGACGATTTGCTTCATCGTCGTGGGTTCGGGGAATTTGATGTAGTGGAAAAAGCAACGGCGCAGGAACGGGTCGGGCAGCTCTTTCTCGTTGTTCGACGTAGTGATCACCAGCGGCCGGTGTTCCGCTCTCACCAGTTCGTGGGTCTCGTGGACGTAGAATTCCATCCGGTCGAGTTCGCGCAGCAGGTCGTTCGGGAATTAGATGTCCGCTTTGTCGATTTCGTCATCAGCAGCACACCGGGTTCATCGACGTCGAATGCCTGCCACAGCACACCCTTGACGATGTAATTGCGAATGTCCTTCACGCGTTCGTCGCCGAGCTGGGAATCGCGCAGGCGCGACACCGCGTCGTACTCGTAGAGGCCTTGCTGGGCCTTCGTGGTCGACTTGATGTGCCATTTTGCAGGAGCGACATGCCGAGCGCGGCGGCGACTTCCTCGGCCAGCATGGTCTTGCCGGTGCCGGGCTCACCCTTGATCAGGAGCAGGCGCTGCAGGGTGATGGTAGCGTTGACGGCGAGCTTGAGATCGTCGGTGGCGACGTACTGCGATGAACCTTCAAAACGCATGACGCGTCCCTCGGAAAAGGAAAAATTGCAGTATAAGCCAGAAGGGTTTTGGCCCCCCCGAACGCCCGATCGCACGCTACCCGCGCTCGACCGGGCCATTGCTGCCGAGGAAGAAGCAAATGTTCATCGGACGATTGTCGCAGTCTCCCGGGATCCCAGGCGCCGCGGCTTTGCGCAATGGGGCCGGCTCCGCTGCGGCCGGTGGACGCAGGGTAGGTCGCGCAGTACAATTAGCGCGATTTTTTTGGCCCGCGTGGCTGGAAAACGAATCCGCGCGGAGCAGCGCTCCAAGGTACGATTCAGAGCGCGTCCGTTTAAACCAGTCCCGAGAAAGTCCCGGAACGCCAGGCGTCCAAGGTGCCGGATTTCCCCTCATGCCAGGTTAGAAGCTATGAATAAATTCGTTGGCAAATGTGCCGTGATCGCAGCGCTGTCGGGGCTTGCCGGCTTCGCGACACAGGCATCCGCCGATGTCGTGGGCAACGCGAAGGCAGCCCAGGGCAAAGTTGCAATGTGTATCGGGTGCCACGGCATTCCCGGTTACCGCACCGCGTATCCCGAGGTATACCGGGTTCCCATGCTCGGCGGCCAGAGCGCGCGTTATATCGCGAACGCGCTGCATGCCTACAAGAAGGGCGACCGCCATTTCGAGACGATGCATGGCATAGCGGCCACGCTGTCCGATCAGGATATCGCTGACATCGCTGCGTATTACGCCGCGCAAACCCCCTCTTCGAAGAACAATCCCGACAAGTGATCCGCGTTGTGCCTGCATCTGATTGTCAGATCAAGGCAAGGGCGCGCATCACCCAGCTTTTCACTAATCGCGGATAGGAAAATTCATGAAGGCACTCGACACAGTGTTGAAGACAGCATGCACGGCAGTCGCGCTGATCGGCGCGATCGGTGTTCTGGCCATGCAGCCGGCGCACGCAGCCGATGCAAGCAATGGCAAGGTGCTCACCGAGACCCACAATTGCGCGGCCTGCCACGGCCCGAACCTGAACAAGCCGGTGAGCGCAGAATATCCGAAGCTCGCAGGCCAGCACGCCGACTATCTCTACTGGGCGCTGCGCCAGTACCAGATGGGCAACGGCAATCCGAACTTCGGGCGCAACAACCCGATCATGGCCGCGCAGGTGCAAAGCTTGTCGCAAAGCGATCTGAAAGATATCTCGGCGTATATCGAATCGTTGCAAGGCGACTTGATCGTGAAGAAGTAAGCATCGCCCGATTGCCGCTGTCTTGATGCTTGCAATTACCCATATTTTTCTACAATTTTCAATAAGGAATCCTTTATGTTAATGTCGTTGCAAGATTAGTTGATGAGGTACGGCGATGACGAACAGAAGCGGTCGAAAGCGTGCATCG
>LGTG01000420.1 GCA_001190015.1 Candidatus Burkholderia crenata | reverse complement strand
CATGGCTGTCGAGCGGACCGGCGCTGGGGCACTTGCTGGAGTCCAGAACAAATCAGCCGCCGATTGCGGGTTGACTTTCTTGATGATGAGTCTATGCGGATCTCACACGAAGCCATCTATCAGGCGCTTTACATACAAGGCCGCGGCGCGTTGCGACGTGAATTGTTCGCATGTCTGCGCACGGGTCGGGCACTGCGCGTGCCGCGCGCTAGAACGAGACAACGGGGCAAAAGTTTTATCACCCCCGAGGTCATGATCAGTGAGCGCCCGACCGAAGCTGCAGATCGCGCCGTGCCGGGTCACTGGGAAGGCGACCTGATCATCCGCCTGAACAGCTCTGAGATTGGTACCTTGGTTGAACGAACAACCCGCTTCAGCATGCTTCTACAACAAGCCCGGAGGTCCAACGCTCGTATGCCGCGCTCGCTGAAGGATACGGGCTTCCGGATCGACGCGTGTCCACCGCACGATCCACAGAAGAAGGGAATCGTTGAATCGGGCGTCAAATATGTCAAGAAATCCTTTGTGCCGCTGCGCACGTTTTGCGACCTGAGCGATGCCAACCGGCAGTTGCGCGAATGGATCACGCAGCAGGCCAGCACGCGCGAACATGGCACGACACGCGAGCAGCCGCTGGCGCGCTTTGCCATTGAGAAGCCGCTGCTCACGACGCTGCCTGATGTTGCGCCAGTGTGTTGGCTGTATGGAGCGAGGTCAAGGTAGATACGGACGGACACATTGTTTACGAGAAGGCGCTGTACTCCGTGCCGTTCATGTTGGTTGGCAAGAGCCTCTGGCTCAAGTTCACCGATACGGTCGTACAGCTGTTCCATCAGCACGAACTCGTCGCGACTCATCCGCGACTGCGCAAGCCCGACGATCGCCACACGGTGCGTGACCACCAGCCGCCGACGGCGCAGGCGTGGCTCGAACACGATCCGCAATGGTGACTAGCTCGCGCGAAGGAGATCGGGCCATCCTGTCACGCGCTGGTTCTCGTGATGTTCAACGACACGGTGCTGGTGAACCTGCGTGGCGCGCAGGGGATTGTCCGTATGCGCGAGAAGTTTGGCGATCAACGACTGAATGCCGCCTGCGAGCGTGCGCTTGCGTTCGCGAGCCCGAAGTACCGTACCGTCCGTCAAGACCATCCTCGAGAAGGGTCTGGACAGCCACCACGTAGCGGCCATCAGCGCAAACATCGGCGGCGCCTGCTGACACCTGGCCGCTTTGGTCGTGACCTCCATTCCCTTCTCCTACACTGATCATCACGAATCCTAGTCCCGAACTGAATACGACCCTCAAACAACTGCGCCTGTCTGGCATTCTCGACTCGCTCGAGCAGCGCAACCGTCAGGCAATCGACGGACAAGCTCGCCTATACCGAATTCCTCGCTATGCTTCTGCATGATGAAGTCGCGCGACGGGACCAGAAGAAGCTCGGCGTACGTCTCGTGCGTGCCGGCTTTGGGCTAGGCAAAACACTGGAGACCTTTAACTTCGACCGGCTGCCCAAACTCAACCGTGCGCACATTCACGATCTCGCCACCGGTCGTTATATCGACGAGAAAGTGGCAATCCTGATGGTCGGTCACAGGCGTCGGCAAGTCTCACATCGCCCAAGGGCTGGGACATTGCGCCGCGCGTCAGGGTCGCGATGTGCTCTTCGCTACGCAAACCGACCTGATCAAGAAGTTGCACGCAGCCCGAGCTACGGGCCTTTATGAGCGCAAGTTCTAGCAGTTCGTCCGGGTGCCGCTGCTGATCTTTGACGACTTCGCGCTTAAACCCCTGCGCGCACCACACGATGAAGACTTCCACGACCTGGTGGCAGCGAAATATGAGCGGGCGGCCACCATCCTGGACATCCAATCTCGATCTCAGCGAATGGGGGGATGCCTTCCCCGACAACTGTGTTCTCGGCGCTGCGACGCTCGACCGGCTACGCCATGGTGCTTACCGCATCGTCATTGAGGGCGAGAGCTTCCGCAAGCCTAAACCAATGCTTGCGAATGGCGAAAACGCCGTTGCAAATTCCAGTAAAAAACCGCATTTTTGAGGCCGTTCGAATCCGCGTTTCACACCACTTCCAACTGGCGCCATTACGGCGATCATCCCCGGCGCCTTTACGCCGATCCATGACAGGAACTCGCCGCCGCGCCCAGCAATTTGAGAAACGTGTCCGCGCCGCCCGAGATAGTGAGCCCCGCTCCGCTACATAGCCAGCCCGCGAATGGCGCAAACAACAACGGATTGGTGTGACGAGCGGCCTGACCACCTTGCCCAGCGTCGCAGCGAACTTCTTCTCCGTCTGCAGACCCAGCTCAATCAGCACGATAGCTACAGCGAACAGCACGCACACCGTCAGGATCATCGCAATCACTGCTGTCGCAAGGCTCGCGTGACCGAAGGCAAGCAGACATAACGGCAAGCCAATGAAACCCGCATTCGGATACGCGGCGTTGAGACCGTCGAGGCTGGCATCGGCGAGATGACGTGATTGTTTCAATCGAATCATCACCGTCAGCAGAAAGACCGCACCCGCACCCAGACAGAACGCGGCAATGAACGCAGGCTGATCGAGCGTGTGCCACGGGCGTGGTCGCCATGATGTCGAAGAGCAGCGCGGGCAACGCCAGATAGACCACGAATCGATTCAGTTCCGACGACGCATTCGGCCCAAGCCGCAGAGCGAAGTTTATAAAGGTGAGCGGTTTCGGGAGCTGCGCGAGGTGAGTTGCATGACCGGACAAAAACTCACGCTTAAGGCTATTTGCAAGTATCGCTAACTAGATTGGAGACGTGAGCGGGCTTCACGAAGTGCTTGAAGTATACCGCTGTAAGCCTTTATTTATCATGGTTTAACGGTTTATCCTGCACATCGTTTTGAGATCTTCGCTGCGATCGGTTGTGTGACAAGCGACGTAGGCGCGACACTCCGCTCGCTTGAGCGTGAGGTGAGTGACGCTATAGGTGAGGTTATACGGGAGGGTGATCCGGCGTTGTTGAGAAAGCACATGAAGAGCCGTGAGCCAGTCCTGTGTTGTGCTCTACGCTCTACGTTAAAGTGTTTTTTATCAATGAGTTGCGACCCATTGTTAAGACAGTTTATACGGCTCCGCGTGAGCTTTAAGTGCCTGCTGCCAGTTCTTTTCGAGAGTTTCAACGCGCTATAGGTGAGGTTATGCGGGATCCGTTGCAGCGGAGTAAAGCTTGCTCATACAGCGACGCATACCGCTTGAACACACCGAGGACCACCATGAAATTCAAACGATCCGTCGCCACCGGCTGAACAACGCACGGCCTTGATCAATCGCGCAAACAAGCTCGGCTACGACGTGAAAAGTTGCTGCGCGAGACGTTGGATTAAAACCATCACGCGTGAAGCTTGTTCGAAGCTCACGCGCAAAGTGTTCAAACATCAATCAGAAAGCGGTCCTTGTTACGCCCTGCTAACCAGGCGGACATCTACGTCCGCTCGATGTTTCACCTGTCTTCGGATTGCGATACTTCGGCGGCAACGGCGCCTTCCTGGCCACCTTCGCGCGTTTGGCTGTACAACCCAGCTCTTCGGCAGTCAGGTCGTACTCGGCGATCTTGCGCTTGATATCCTCTATTGCAGCCGCGATTTCCTTCTGCTGTGCAATCGCAACTTCCTTATCAGGCTGTTGAAATTGGGTCCCGTGTAAGCGGGGTTTGAGACTTACAATTACCCATATTTTTCTACGATTCTCTGTTAAT
>LGTG01000419.1 GCA_001190015.1 Candidatus Burkholderia crenata | reverse complement strand
TGGGAGTGTTAAATGGGGCGACCGCGCAGCTGAAGCTCGCAACAAACCGGGAGGCCAATGATGCCATCGCCGGGCAGGCCAGGTGTCAATCAGTTTGAGACGAAGCAAGCGTTCTGGAAATTTATTGCCGAAGGAATGGAAAGTGACGCTGCGGCGCTGGCCTGCGGCATGTCACAATCGTTGGGTCCGCGATGGTTTCGCGAAGCCGGCGGCATGCCGCCGATTGAGTTGGTGCCTCGCTCGGGCCGATACCTATCATTTTCAGAACGTGAGGAGATGACAAGTTCACGGAATCGACACTACAAACCCATCGACTGCTCAGTCCAGCGATATTCCCACGTTCGTCGGTGGACATCTCGGTTGCACACAGCATAAAGCTGTGCACAGCCCCATTGGCCGGTCCCCGGCCTTCGGGCCCCCGAGTTGCCCACCGTCTCCTCACGAGCGAGCTCTGCGGGCCTGACGCGCCCGTTGGGGCTTGCCCTGATCAGAAAGAAGCCCAACGTCAAATCCCTGCCTAACAGGCTGTTGAAAAGTGCCCCGTCATGACGACCGAAGCAGTGTTCAAGAGGTTTGCACATGCAATTTGCTGCTGAATTGCGGGTTCGCCGAGTGGTTTTGGCAGGCAGTGCGCAGGCACGCCAGCCCGGCGCCGTACGGTGC
>LGTG01000418.1 GCA_001190015.1 Candidatus Burkholderia crenata | reverse complement strand
TTATGAACACGATATCCATAACGCTTGTCTCTCAAACCCCGCTTACACGGGACCCAATTTCAACAGCCTGCTAGAAGTTTTCATGATGAACGCCGACCTGCATTGCCACTCCACTGTTTCTGACGGCGACTTCGCTCCAGCCGAGGTCGCCGCGCGTGCTCACGCGGGCGGTGTGACACTCTGGTCGCTTACCGACCATGATCGTGGCTAGCGCGAGGCGCGGGAAGCCGCGCAAGCGCTCGGCATGGCGTATCTCGGTGAGGTGGAGATTTCGGTGACGTGGGCGGGGCGGACGGTGCATATCGTCGGGCTGAACGTGGATGCTGAAAACCAGGCGCTGATCGCCGGCCTGGCTACCACACGCAGTGGCTGCCAGGCGCGCGGTGAAGCCATAGCGAGGCACTTGCCGACATCGGCATCCAGGGCGCTTACGAAGGCGCGCTGCACTACGTGAACGATTCGGCCATGAGCTCGCGCACGCATTTCGCACGATATCTGGTTGAAAAGGGCTACGTGGAATCGACCTCGGACGTGTTCTCGAAATATCTCGGCGACGGCAAGCCGGGTTATGTCGGCCATCGGTGGTCCAAGCTGGCTGACGCCATGAAATGGATCAAGGGGGCGGGCGGCCGTGCGATTGAAGTCGTGACCGGCAGCCATACGCCGGACCAGTATTGCGAATATGCGGAAGTCGCTCGCCGGTATGGCTTCCTCGCATCGCGCGGCTCGGATTTCCACGCGGCGGGCGAGGGGCGTATCGACCTCGGCCAGTTGCCGCCGCTACCCACCGATCTCAAGCCCGTGTGGGAGTGCCTGGTTTAGAAGGCATGCCGCAGGGGCTTATATGGGCGCCGCGCGGAACCGCTTGAAGCGCCGCGCACGATCCTTGCGTTCATTCACTTCTGCTTGTCGCGCAACTGCGTGCATTTGCGGGTATTCTCGCGTGTTCGCATGGGAACCGCCCGGCGCTTCTTGTCTGATACCCGGCTTAAATTCAGTTTGAAGGCGAGGGCGTTATGCCTGGCGCGTAAAACCGCAACGTCTGCGCCGCGCGTATCAGCGCCTGTTGGTAGCAATTCGGACAACCCACTTACGTCATCTGGTCATGTCTCAATTCTTTCGAATTCATCCTGACAATCCGCAACCGCGGCTGATTAACCGGGCGGTGCAGATCATCAACGATGGTGGCATTGCCGCGTTGCCGACCGACTCAAGCTATGCGTTCGCGTGCCATCTCGACGATAAAAAACGCCGTTGAACGCATCGGCCTGATTCGCGGGCTCGACGAGAAGCAACTGCTTTCGCTGCTGGTGCGCGATTTATCGGAATTGTCGAATTTCGCGATCGTCGATAACCGCAACTATCGTCTGATTAAATCGGTGACGCCGGGTTCCTACGTGTTCGTGCTGCAGGCGATGAAGGAAGTGCCCCGGCGCCTGTCGCATCCGTCGCGAAAGACGATCGGCTTGCGGGTGCCGAATCACGCGATCACGCTGGCGTTGCTCGAAGCGCTGGGCCAGCCGCTGCTTGGCTCGGCGCTGATCCTGCCGTCCGACACCCTCAATAACGCCGAAGAGATTCGACAGTGGCTGGAAAAACAGATCGATCTGGTGATCGATGCGGGCGCATGCGCGATGGAACCGTCTACGGTGATCGACCTGACCGGCGACGAACCCGTGTTGGTGCGTCCGGGTCGCGGCAGTCTGGAACCCCATGTGGCCTTACCGCCGAAAGCGCCTGAAAACCCCGCACGATGACACAATAGGCAGTGAGGTTGCACGCACGCTTGATCATGCTGGCTCACCCTGACGTAACCTTGCGACCTCGACGCTCGCGCCCCCACAGCCGGAAGGCGAACGCCAAACCGCGTCCGCCCACGAGTGGCGCTAACTGCTTGATACAATAGCGAGCTATGGATTCCTCCCTGATACAAACTATCGCGGTCTACGCGCTCCCCGTGATCTTTGCGATCACGTTGCATGAGGCCGCTCACGGCTATGCAGCCCGCCTGCTGGGCGACAACACGGCCTACGTGCTCGGTCGAATGTCGCTCAACCCGATGCGCCACATCGACCCCGTCGGTACGCTCGCTATTCCGCTAATCCTCTATTTCGTCACGAGCGGCGCGTTCATGTTCGGCTACGCCAAGCCTGTGCCTGTCGCTTTCGGCAACCTGCGTAATCCACGCTGGGACAGCTTGTGTGTTGCGGCCGCCGGACCGGCGAGCAATTTCGTCCAGGCGCTGATCTGTGGCGTGATCGCGGTACTGTTGGCGTCGTTCAACATCAGCGAACCGTTTTTCACGCGCATGGCTGTGGCCGGTGTCGGCGTGAACCTCGTGCTCGGCGTGCTCAATCTGTTCCCCTTGCCGCCGCTCGACGGTGGACGCGTATTGATGGCGCTGTTGCCCGTACGCGCTTCGATCATGCTTTCGCGGCTCGAACCTTACGGTTTCTTCATCGTGATGGCGCTTGTCATGACCGGTACCTTGACGCGTTTGTGGCTCGGGCCGCTGGTGAGCGCCGGGTATGTCGCGGTGTCGGCCATCCTGAATCCCCTTGCTTCGCTTTTACAATAAATCTATGTTCCCTGACCGTATCTTCTCCGGCATGCGGCCGACCGGCTCGCTGCATCTAGGCCACTATCATGGCGTGCTCAAGAACTGGGTGCGGCTGCAGTCCGAGTACCCCTGCTTTTTCGCGGTGGTCGACTGGCATGCGCTGACGACCCACTACGAAACGCCGGAAGTTATCGAGAAGAACGTGTGGGAAGTGCTGATCGACTGGCTCGCGTCCGGTATCGATCCGGCGCAGGCCACGCTCTTTATCCAGAGCCGTGTGTCCGAACACGCCGAGCTTGCGCTGCTGCTCGGCATGAGCACGCCGCTCGGCTGGCTCGAACGTGTGCCGACCTATAAAGAGCAGATCGATAAGTTGAAGGAAAAGGATCTGACCACGTACGGCTTTCTCGGTTATCCGGTGCTGATGGCTGCCGACATCCTGCTGTACCGCGCGTCGCTCGTGCCGGTCGGCGAGGACCAGGTGCCGCACGTGGAGATGACGCGCGAAATCGCACGGCGCTTCAATTATCTTTATCTATATGGGCGTGAGGCGGATTTCGAAGAGAAGGCGCTCGATGCCGCGAAGAAACTCGGCGGCAAACGCGCGAAGCTTTATCACGAGCTACGAGTCGCGTATAAGCAGGAAGGTGACGACGAAGCGCTCGAAAAGGCGCGGGCGATGTTGCAGGAGTCGCAGAGCCTGTCCATGAACGATCGCGAACGGCTGTTCGGTTATCTGGAAGGCGCGCGCAAGATCGTCCTGGTCGAGCCGCAGGCGCTGCTGACGGAAGCGTCGTGCATGCCCGGACTCGATGGCGCGAAGATGTCGAAGTCGTACGGCAATACCATCGGCTTGCGTGAAGACGCCGAAACCATCACGAAGAAAGTGCGCACCATGCCGACCGATCCGGCGCGGGTTCGCCGCACCGATCCCGGCGATCCGGACAAATGCCCGGTGTGGCAACTGCATCAGGTCTATACCGATGAAACCACGCATAAGTGGGTGCAGACGAATTGCCGTAGCGCGGGAATTGGCTGCCTTGAATGCAAGCAGCCTGTGATCGAGGGCATTTTGCACGAGCAGCAACCCATGCTGGAATGCGCGCAGAAATACATGGACGATCCGTCACTGTTGCGCGCGATCGTGGCCGACGGTTGCGACAAGGCGCGCAAGTTCGCGGTAGAGACAATGCGCGATGTCCGCGACGCGATGGGCCTCTCGTATAACTGATGCTCGTAATGCCAACGCCTGAAAAGTCACCCATGTCACCCATCACCGCCAGCGCATGGATCGAGCAATGGTCGCATCTGGTGGAGCAGGGCGGCGCGGTAGTACCTGACGTAACGTCGGGCAATGGCCGCCATGCACGTTATTTCGCGTTGCGCGGGCATCCGGTGCTGGCGCTGGATCGCGATGAAGCCGCATTGGCGAGTCTCGCTGCCGTGCAGCATGTCACTACGCGTTGCGCCGATCTGGAAAATGCAAGCTGGCCGTTGCGCGAAGACGAGAAATTCGCAGCGGTGGTAGTGACGAATTATCTTCACCGGCCGTTGTTCCCCTATTTATTCGATGCCCTCACGCCCGGCGGCGTGCTGCTCTACGAAACCTTCGCGGTGGTCAACGAACGCTTTGGCAAACCGTCGAATTCGGATTTCCGGCTCACTCCCGGCGAACTGCTCGAAGCCTTGCGAGGCCGGTTGCGGGTCATCGCTTATCAGGATGGTTTTATCAACGTGCCGCGCGCATCCTGCGTGCAGCGCATAGTCGCCGCCGCGCCGTCGCGGCCTACTCCAACGGGTCTTGCGGAACGTAACAATGGGTCGATCCCGTTCGTTACGTACTGCAAGGCTAATCCGCTACAATCGCGGTTTACCGACCAATTTCATAGCGTTTCATGACAAACGGAACACACGGCGGCATCCAGATCCGCGGCAGCATTCCTGCCATCGTCACCCCGATGCACGAGGACGGTAGTCTCGATCTGCCGGCATTTCGAAAACTGATCGACTGGCATGCGCAAGAGGGCTCGAACGGCCTCGTCGTGGTCGGCACCAGCGGCGAATCGGCCACGCTCTCAGTGGACGAACATATCCTGATGGTGAAAACCGCCGTCGAACACACGGCCAAGCGTTTTCCGATCATTGCCGGCGCGGGTGGCAACTCCACGTCGGAGGCGGTCGAACTGGCAAAAGCAGCCAAGGAGGTCGGCGCCGACGCCACGCTGCAAGTAGTTCCTTACTACAACAAGCCGCCGCAAGAAGGCATGTACCAGCACTTCCGCCGAATCGCGGAATCTGTCGACTTGCCCGTCATCCTGTATAACATTCCGGGCCGGACCGTCGCCGACATGAACCACGACACCGTGCTGCGTCTCGCGGAGGTGCCGGGCATTGTGGGCGTGAAGGAAGCGACGGGCAATATCGACCGTGCGGCAAACCTGATCAAGTACGCGCCGGCGCATTTCGCGATCTACAGCGGCGACGATCCGACCGCGATCGCCTTGATGCTGCTCGGTGGCCACGGCAACATTTCGGTGACCGCCAACGTCGCGCCGAGAGCGATGAGCGAACTTTGCCGCGCGGCACTTGCCGGCGACGCGATCAGCGCGCGCAAGATTCACCGGAGCTTGCTGCCGTTGCACAAGCAGATGTTTTGCGAGTCGAATCCAATCCCCGCGAAGTGGGCGCTTGCTGCGCTAGGGCGGATGGAAAACGGGATTCGCCTGCCGCTGACGCCGCTTGATGCGCGCTATCACGATGTCGTGCGCGCCGCATTGCGCGAAACAGGACTTCTGGCTTGACGGCCGGCGGCGGGGCGCATGTAAAACGTGCGCCCCGCTGCCATGTGCAGTGGTTTCGGCCTTATTACCGTTTGGCCAGCCAGCGAGTGTCATCAACCCGTCGTTCATCGACCCGTTTCCGGCTTAGCTTCCAGGCAACGCGCATTCAGCATCACGAAGGACCTCATGAAACGTTCCGCCTTATTCAATCACGCTCGCCCCCTGAGCGTGCTGTCGCTTGGAATCGGCACGCTGATTTCGCTTGCCGGTTGTGACACGTTGAACGACTGGCTCGCGTCGGATCGGGTCAATTACAAGGGTGCTGAAACGGCGCCTACGCTGACCGTACCATCGGATCTGAGCACGGCGGACATCAGCCAGCGTTATGCTGCACCCCCCAAGCTGAATACGCTTGGCGGCGCTGCGCCACGTTCGCTTACGCCCGCAGGCAATGCGACCGTGGGCGTGCCGACGCCGCAAGACCTGTTCTGCATGCACGTGGAGCGTGATGGAGATCGCCGCTGGCTAGTTGTCGATGGCCGTTCCCCCGACCAGCTCTGGCCACAGCTGCAGGAGTTCTGGCAAGAGAACGGTTTCACTCTCAAGACCGACGCTACGGCTACTGGCATCATGACGACCGACTGGGCTGAAAACCGCGCGAACATTCCGGATGACTGGTTCAGGAAGAGCATTGGCAAGCTGGTCGACTTTGCGTATTCATCGGGTACGCGTGATCAGTTCCGTACGCTGGTCGAGCGCGGTTCGAGCGGTTCCACTGACATCTCCATCACCCACAGCGCAATGAAAGAAGTGCTGACCGGCCAGGACAAGACTTCATCGAAATGGGTCGAGCGGCCGCGTAACCCCTCACTCGAAGCGGCGTTTCTCGCGAAGCTGATGGAGAAGTTCGGCCTTACCGACGCGCAGGCCAAGCAACTCCTGACCGATGCACGCCCGGCGACTGCAACGGCCACGGCGGATCCAACGGGTGGCCCGTCCACGCTCGATCTCTTCGAGCCGTTCGACAGCGCTTGGTTGCGTGTAGGCCTTGCGCTCGACCGGACGAACTTCACCGTCGACAACCGGGATCGTGCGAAGGGCCTGTATTACGTGCGTTTCTCGGACTCCATGGCGGAAGGTTTGCTCGGCAAGCTCTTTAGCGGCGGCACACCCAAGCCTTCGCGCGAGTTCATGGTCAACTTGCGTCCGAAGGCAGACACGGTCACGGAGATTGCCGTGGTAGATGCGAACGGCCAGGTCGACACGTCCACCGATGCGCAACGCATTGTCGCGCTGTTGCACGCGCAGTTGAACTAGGTCCGTGAGCCGATGTACAAGAACCGGATAGAAGGCGGTGCCGATCAGGGCAAGCGGGCGCGTAACCGCGAAGCTCTCGTGGTCAAGGATTAGGTGCGGTAAATCCGGCGGTTGTGCGGTGAAGGATTGCGTTTTTACCTGGGGAGATCTCGCCTGGTGCCTGAAAGGGCAACGGCGTCGAGCCGGAGCGAGAAGTCAGCAGAGGCCATAGTAGTCACAGGATGGGCCGGGGAGGCTGG
>LGTG01000034.1 GCA_001190015.1 Candidatus Burkholderia crenata | reverse complement strand
GCGCAACTGCGTGAGGGTGACCGAGCGTGGGGAGGAAGCGTGGAGCGAAACCGTGAGCCGATGTACAAGAACCGGATAGAAGGCGGTGCCGATCAGGGCAAGCGGGCACGTAACCGCGAAGCTCTCGTGGTCAAGGATTAGGTGCGGTAAATCCGGCGGTTGTGCGGTGAAGGATTGCGTTCTTACCTGGGGAGATCTCGCCTGGTGCCTGAAAGG
Source organism: Candidatus Burkholderia crenata (assembly GCA_001190015.1). Lineage (GTDB taxonomy): Bacteria > Pseudomonadota > Gammaproteobacteria > Burkholderiales > Burkholderiaceae > Caballeronia > Caballeronia crenata. The sequence goes on along the minus strand of LGTG01000034.1, from coordinate 1,601 downwards.
GCAACGGCGTCGAGCCGGAGCGAGAAGTCAGCAGAGGCCATAGTAGTCACAGGATAGGCCGGTGAGGCTGAAGCTAGTGACGAAGGGCCGAACGAGAAGGAATGCTCAGCGTCATGTCGATGCGGCAGGCATTGCGTCAGATGCCCGTGCAAACGGGGCAAGCGGGAGTAGCGCGCGGTGAAGCTGCGCGCGTACCTGTGAGTGACGAAGCTTGCTGCCCGCGGCATGAATCCGGGAACACAGGGTCAGCGCTGCTGGAAGCGGCGTTGACGAGAGAGAACCTGAAGCGAGCGTTTAAGCGGGTACGGGCAAACAAAGGAGCTGCCGGTGTAGACGGTCTGGATATCGATCAGACCTCCCGACACTTGGTGACGGCGTGGCCCGCGATCCGTGAGCAATTGTTAAAGGGGACGTACCGGCCCAGTCCGGTACGGCGGGTAACGATCCCGAAACCGGACGGAGGCGAGCGCGAGCTTGGCATCCCGACGGTGACGGATCGGCTGATCCAGCAGGCACTGCTGCAGGTGTTGCAGCCGATTCTGGACCCTACATTCAGCGAGCATAGCTACGGCTTTCGGCCCGGGCGGCGTGCGCACGACGCGGTGTTAGCCGCGCAGTCGTATGTGCAGTCTGGCCGGCGGGTCGTGGTGGACGTGGACCTGGAGAAATTCTTCGACCGGGTCAATCACGACATTCTGATTGATCGCTTACAGAAACGTCTTGGTGACGCCGGAGTGATCCGGCTGATCCGGGCGTATTTGAACAGCGGCATCATGGATTGCGGGATGGTCCAGCAGCGGCATCAGGGGACGCCGCAAGGCGGGCCGCTATCGCCGTTGCTGGCCAACGTGTTACTCGATGAGGTGGATCGGGAATTGGAACGGCGGGGTCATTGCTTCGTGCGCTACGCCGACGATGCGAACGTGTACGTTCGTAGCCGCCGTGCGGCAGAGCGGGTGATGACGCTGTTGCGACGGCTGTATGGTCGGCTGCGCTTGAAAGTCAACGAGGCCAAAAGCGCGGTGGCGAGCGTGTTCGGTCGCAAGTTTCTGGGCTACAGCCTGTGGGTGGCTCCTGGCGACGCAGTGAAACGCGGCGTGGCAGGTCAGCCGCTGCTGGCGTTCAAGCGCCGCATTCGTGAACTGACCCGTCGTTCTAGCGGGCGCAGCATGAAGGAAGTGGTGGAACGGTTACGGCCTTACATGTTGGGCTGGAAGGCGTATTTCGGATTGGCGCAAACGCCGCGCGTCTGGTTAGCACTGGACGAATGGCTGCGTCACCGGTTGCGGGCCATTCAGCTCAAGCATTGGCGCCGTGGTACGACCATCTACCGGGAACTGCGCGTGTTGGGAGCGTCTGCTGAGATCGCGCGACAGGTGGCGGCAAACAGTCGCCGCTGGTGGCGCAATAGCGGCAAGCTACTCAACAGCGTGTTGCCCATCGCCTACTTTGACCAGTTGGGTTTGCCTCGACTCATAACCTCAACTTCTCGAACCGCCCGGTGCGGACCCGCATGCCGGGTGGTGTGGCAGGGGTACGGCCTTATGGTCGTCCCCTATGCCGATCTCGCACACAAAATTCAGACGCGCCCGCGCGCGGAT
>LGTG01000417.1 GCA_001190015.1 Candidatus Burkholderia crenata | reverse complement strand
TGCTGTAGAGCTCCGACGTTGTCAAAATGCGCTGGCGCATTGAGCGCGGTTACCAGGATCTCAAACAGGAGTTCGGCCTTGGGCACTTTAAGGGACGAAGATGGCGCGGCTTTCATCACCATGCAACGCTGGCATTGCCGCTTATGGGTTTCTGGTTGTACAACGCCTAATTCAAGGAGGCAGTAAAAAAACGCCGCAATCCGCAAGCCATCGGCCTTACCCGCGAAGTACGTTCCACGCGGCTCCCCAACGCACGCAGCGCCACGTACCTGATTCGATTGCTTCACTGCGCTGGCACATCGCTGCCTACATCTCCAAACGGCTTCAGCAATGTCCATTTTGCTGTTCAAATTCTAATAACTTTATGACACAGTAATACTAGGCGGATTTAACCGGTCGTTGCAACATCTCGAAATTTGGAGGTGTTAAAATGGGACGGCCGCGGGATTGGGGCTCGCAACAAACCGGGAGGCCGATGATGCCATCGCCGGGCCAGGCCAGGTGTCAATCAGTTTGAGACGAAGCAAGCATTCTGGAAAATTTATTGCCGAGGGAATGGAAAGTGACGCTACGGCGCTGGCCTGCGGCGTGTCACAACCGTTGGCGATGGTTTCGCGAAGCCGGCGGCATGCCGCCGATTGAGTTGGTGCCTCGCTCGGGCCGATACCTATCATTCTCAGAACGTGAGGAAATTGCGCTGCTGTGGGCTCAAGATTACGGGATTCGAGAGATCGCACGAAGGCTAGGTCGGTCGCTGTCGACTATCTCGCGCGAATTGCGCCGGAACGCGGCTACACGCGGTGGTACGCTAATCTATCGGGCAACAGTCGCGCAGTGGAAAGC
>LGTG01000416.1 GCA_001190015.1 Candidatus Burkholderia crenata | reverse complement strand
TTTCATCACCATGCAACGCTGTGCATTGCCGCTTATGGGTTTCTGGTTGCACAATACCTCATGCAAGGAGGCAGTAAAAAAACGCCGAAATCCGCAAGCCATCTGCCTTACCCGCGAAGTACGCGCCACGCGGCTTCCCAACGCACGCAGCGCCACATACCTGACTCGATTGCTTCACTGCGCTGGCGCATCGCTGCCTACATCTCCAAACGGCTTCAGCAATGTCCATTTTGCTGTTCAAATTCTAATAACTTTATGACACAGTAGTACTAGGGAACAGCGAGCGGCGACGTCGAAGAGTGGCGTAAATTTTGAGCATCCGTTAAGGATACGATATGAAGTTCCTGCGTGCAAACTATGGCGGCCCGATTAGCCGCCACACTCGCCGGCTAAGGTGTGGCTAAACCGGATTGGCGAGATCCGCCGCGCTGGTGAACGAATCGGCGTAGAACTCGTCCTCCGGCAGACGGTGGTGATTCGTAAAATCGCGCTGCGCGGATTCCACCATGACCGGCGCGCCGCATGCGTACACCTGATACGCGCTCAAGTCTGGCAGATCTTCAATGACAGCACGATGAACAAAGCCCGTACGGCCGGTCCACGCGTCGTTTGCATCGGGTTCCGACAGCACCGGCACGAACGAGAAATTGGGCACATCCTTCGCCCACTGCTGGGCCATGTTCATCATGTACAGGTCCTGCTTGCGGCGGCCGCCCCAATAAAGCATCATGGGCCGTTTCAGATTCTTGAACACCGCGTGTTCAATGATTGCCTTGATTGGCGCGAAGCCCGTGCCGGAAGCAAGCAGCACGATGGGCTTCTCTGAATCCTCACGCAGAAAGAACGTGCCGAGCGGGCCCTCGAAGCGCAGGATGTCATGCTCTTTCATGGTGCCGAACACGTGGTCCGTGAAGGTGCCGCCGGGCATGTGGCGAACGTGCAGCTCGATCGGGCCTTCGTGGTGCGGCGGGCTCGCCATCGAATAGCTGCGGCGCTTGCCGTCTTTCAATATGAATTCGATGTACTGGCCGGCCAGGTATTGTAGACGTTCGTTGGCCGGCAATTGCAGCTTCAGTTCAATGACGTCAACCGCCTTGCGTTCCAGCGTGTTCACGCGGCAGGGCAGCTTCTTGACCTGGATGTCGCCTACGCCTGCAACCTCGCGTATGTCGACCGTCAGATCGCCCTTGGCGGTCGCGTAGCAGAGAAGGGCCATGCCGCGGGCCTTCTCGTCGTTGGATAATGCTGACGACAAATGCGGCGCCTGCTCGACTTCGCCGGACACGACCGTGCCCTTGCATGAACCGCAGGCTCCGTTCTTGCAGCCGTAGGGAAGTCCAATGCCCTGACGCAGGGCGGCAAGCAACACCGCTTCGTCGGGTTCTACCTGAAACTGCCGGCCGCTTTGCCGGAGCGTAACGTTGAAAGCCATAGATCCTGGATGAGTTGGATGAAACAAATGCAAAAGCTGTCGCGGCTACAATCGACAGCATGATAGCCACTCGAAAACTACGCCGCGCGCGCG
>LGTG01000415.1 GCA_001190015.1 Candidatus Burkholderia crenata | reverse complement strand
TATTGGCTCTCAACGGTGTTCGAAGACGCACCTGTCGAACGTCTCGTTCACGTTGTCAAAATGCGCTGGCGCATTGAGCGCGATTACCAGGATTTCAAACAGGAGTTCGGCCTTGGGCACTTTGAGGGACGAGGATGGCGCGGCTTTCATCACCATGCAACGCTGTGCATTGCCGCTTATGGGTTTCTGGTTGCACAACGCCTCATTCAAGGAGGCAGTAAAAAAACGCCGAAATCCGCAAGCCATCTGCCTTACCCGCGAAGTACGTGCCACGAGGCTCCCCAACGCACGCAGCGCCACGTACCTGATTCGATTGCTTCACTGCACTGGCACATCGCTGCCTACATCTCCAAACGGCTTCAGCAATGTCCATTTTGCTGTTCAAATTCTAATAACTTTATGACATAGTAGTATTAGAGAAAGCGCCTCTTCGCCAATGCCGCGCAACTCGGCAAGCACCCGCGCAATGCCCTGTATCTGATCCGGCGCGTTGCGATGCTTGTAGAGCCATGACGGCGCAATATCGGGCGCATCGGTTTCGAGCACGATCGCGCCCAGCGGCAACTCTGCAGCGAGACGTCGAATCTGGCGGGCGCGCTCAAAGGTAATATTGCCGCCAAAACCCAGCCGCATACCGTGCGCGATGAACGCCTCGGCCTGCTGGAAACTGCCGTTGAACGCATGCGCAGCGTTTGACGGAAAACGCACGCAGGCCTTTGAGCACCTTGTCCTGCGATTTGCGCACATGGCAGATTACCAGCAAATCGAACTCGCGCGCGAGCTTGAACTGCTCGTAATAGAAGAAGGGAAGAAGGTTTGGTGCACATCGTCGAGCCCTGGCACGAAATAGTCCAGCCCGATCTCACCGATACCCACAAACCGCGGGTCCTCCCATACTGGTGGCAATCTGCTCGCGCAGCATGCGCAGACCGCCGTCCAGCGCCCGCGGCGTGAACAACGGATGAATGCCGAGTGCGTATGCCCCGCCTTCAATGCGATGCGCAAGCTCTCACGCACGCGGTCGAAATTCTGGCGCTCCACGCCCGGAATCACGATTCGAGAGACGCCCTCTTTCAATGCCGATCACGACGTCGTCGGGGTCGGCATCGAACTCGGATGCGTCGAGATGGCAGTGGGTATCGATCCACATGAGACCCCCTCGGCAGTTAAACCGGTACGACCGGCTCATCGAACAATACGCCGTCACGCAAGCGCATGATGCGGTCGCAGCGCGCGGCGAGATCGGGATCGTGCGTGACGATCACGAAGCTCGTCTCCAGCGTCTCCGACAACTCCAGCATCAGGTTGAACACCGTGTCTGCGGTCGCGCCGTCCAGGTTGCCGGTCGGCTCGTCGGCGAGCACGCATGCCGGATGCGTGACCAGCGCGCGTGCGATCGCCACGCGCTGACGCTCGCCGCCCGACAGCTCGCCCGGCCGATGTTTCACGCGATGACCAATGCCCACGCACTCGAGTATGGTCATGGCTTGTTCACGGGCATCGGCTTCGCTCAGGAGGCGAATCCGCAGCGGCATCGCGACGTTATCGAGCGCGCTGAATTCCGCCAGCAAATGATGGAACTGGTACACGAAACCGAGCGCGCGATTACGCAACTCGTTGCGTTCGTGTTCACGCAACGTGGTGAACGGTTTGCCCAGCAGTGAAACCTTGCCGGCACTGGGTTCATCGAGACCGCCGAGCACGTGAAGCAGCGTGCTTTTACCCGATCCCGACGCCCCGACGATCGCCAGTTTCTCGCCGCGGCGGACCTGCAATTCCGCGTTGTCGAGCACTTGTACATTGAAGCCGCCCTGCACGAACGTCTTCGAAATCGCCGATGCTTCCAGCACGATGGCGTTGTTGTTATCACTCATAGCGCAGCGCCTCCGCCGGACGAACCTTCGCACCGCGCCAGCTCGGATAGAGCGTAGCGAGCGATGACAATACGAATGCGATAAGACCGATCCGCACGACGTCGGCGGGGACGAGCTCGGACGGCAATTCGCTGATGAAATACACCGATGGCGGCAGGAACTGAACGCCGAGCAGGTGCTCGATCATGGGCACGAGCCACGGAATGCTCCACGCGATAAGGCACCCCAGCGACACGCCGAGCGCCGTACCAATAAAGCCGATCGTCACGCCCTGGATCACGAATATCTTCATGATGGAGCCGGGTTGCGCACCGAGCGTCCGAAGGATGGCTATATCCGCTTGTTTATCAGTCACGGTCATGACCAGCGACGACACCAGGTTGAATGCCGCCACCGCAATAATCAACGTCAGGATGATAAACATCATGCGTTTCTCGATCTGCACGGCCGAAAACCAGGTCTTGTTCTGCTGCGTCCAGTCGCGGATATAGAGGTCGCCGGAGAGCGTTCGCGACAGTTGCCGCGCGACTTTCGGCGCACGTTGCATGTCCTTCAGCTTCAGGCGCACGCCCGTGGGCGCGGGCAGCCGGAACATTGCCTCAGCGTTGGCGATGGAAATCAGTGCCAGCGTGGAGTCGTACTCGTAGTGCCCCGACTCGAATACGCCGACCACAGTGAACTGCTTGAGCCGCGGCAGCATGCCCGCCGGCGTGATAGTGCCTTCAGGCGCGACCAGTGTGATCTTGTCGCCCGTGGTCACGCCGAGATTGGTCGCCAGATCCGCGCCCAGCACAATGCCAAAGCTGCCCGGCACGAGATCGGTGAGCTTGCCGCCCCGCATCTCCTTGCCAATATCCGACACCTGCGGTTCGAGCGACGGCTCGACGCCTCGCAGCGCCACGCCGCTGACCGCGCCCCGGCGCGTGAGGAGCGCCCGGGCGTCCACGTAAGGCGCCGCGCCGATCACTTCCGGATTCTTGCGCGCTTCCTGCGCGGTCAGTTGCCAGTTGGACATAGACCCGGTCGGCGAAAATATTTCGACGGGCGCCAGCACCGACAACATGCGGTCGCGAACCTCTTTCTGGAACCCGTTCATTACCGAAAGCACCACGATCAGCGCGGCTACGCCCAAGGCGATGCCGGCCATTGAGACCAGCGCGATGAACGAGATGAAACCGTTGCCGGTAGTGCGTTTGCCGGCGCGGGTATAGCACCAGCCGATCTGCCATTCATAGGGAAGTTTCAAGCGATTCCTTTTCAGCATTCTAACGTTCTTCGATCTTTACTTTGTGCATTCGGCGCACGGCCGTTTTTTTCAATCCACGCGCCCGTGAAGAGCGCGACCGATGACTCGTGCCATTGTCTAACCCGAGCCAGTTTGCCCGGGTGGCAATCGCAACCCCTTCTCAATCCTTACCGCATTGAGCCGGCGCGAGCCGGACACGCCGGTCCGTCTGCAATCAAGCGCGAAGTTTGCCACACAATTCTTAGGCACTCCTTTAACCAGGATGACGTGGCAGAGTGAAGAAAGATGGCGCAAGCCACCGTGCTGGCCATTCGGACGACTTCCCGCGCCCATGCGGCAGTTCATACTCGCCAGGCTCACCTGCACGGCATCGCCCCTTCAAAAACTCGGCCTCAACCGCTGTGAAGGCTCCCTACTGTAACTCTTGACGTATTACGTAAAACGATAAACATAATGATCCAAACGTTCCGGTGCAAGGACACGCAAGCACTTTTTACGAAGGCGGAACACCGAAACGGTTTTAGGCAATCGTTGATGTCGCGATCAGAAGGCTCACGGCACTGGACGCTGCGGTGGAAATACGTGATCTGAAGTCGCCGCCCGGCAACCGGCTCGAATCCCTTTCCGGTGACCGGTGCGGTCAGCTCAGCATCTGGATTAACGGCCAATGGCACATTGTTTCAAATGGACGACGAAGGGTCCCGTCGACGTCGAAATCATCGCCTATCACTGAATAGTGAAGCACATGTCCAAGAACGGCATGCGTTCGGTTCATCCGGGCGAGATCTTGCGCGAAGATTATCTGGTCCCGCTCGAGATGAGCGTGAACGCCCTGGCGCTGAACGTGCCGGCTACGCGTCTGCATGAAATCGTGAAGGAACGGCGCGGCGTCACGACCGACACAGCCTATCGTCTTGCACGCTACTTCAACTCGACGTCCGAGTTCTGGTTGAATCTCCAGGCCATGTATGACCTGAAAACATTGCCAACGCGTAGTGAAATCGATCGCAAGGTTGAACCGCGTGAGTTGTCGCGTGCGTGATGCGTCAGGCCTGGCAGTAAGTGAAGCTGTGCTGATCCCTGGACCCCGGGTGTCGACGCAAGGCCTTCGGACTTGGGTCGGCGAGCTGATCAAGCACACGGAGAACAACGGGTCTTTGCCATACAATGCGCCGCATCATGCCCACGCCCAAGCTCCCAGATCTTCACCTTCTTTTGCCGTTCGCGCTGCCATCGGCTGCGGATGCCGCCACTGTGCTGCACAAGCTGGACCGCCCCGCGCTCGACCGGCTGCTCGCCCGCGCGACGCTCGATGAGCGCGTGATCGGCGAGGATTTCCAGCGCACGCTGCCGCACGAGCGCTGGATCGCACGGCAGTTCGGCGTGGTGAACGAGGCGCACGGACAAGCCGCCGACGAAGCGCCGCTCGCACCCTATATGTTGCTCGCCGACGGCGAAACGCCCGGCGACACCACCTGGGCATATGTCGAACCGGTGCACGTGCGGATCGCGCGTGACCATCTGGTGCTGATCGATCCGGCAACGCTGGGTATGGACGATCAAGAAGCCCGCACCTTATTCGATGTCGTCAAGCCGCTGATAGAAGACCTCGGGTTGACCATTCAGGCACCGCAACCGGCACGCTGGTATGTCGCCGGGCCGAATCTGGGCACGCTGGCGGGCACGTCTCCGCTACGGGCAAGCGGGCGCAATATCGAGATCTGGTTGCCGCATGAAGCCGGTACCGGCGAGCGCTCCCGGGCGTGGATGAAGCTGCAGAACGAAGTTCAGATGGCCTGGTTCGAACATCCGCTCAACGAAGCGCGTGAAGCGCGTGGCTTGCCAGCGATCAACTCCATCTGGCTGCACGCGCAAGGTGCACTAGGCAGCGTGACAAGCCCGTTCGCGAACGTGATGTCGAAGGCGCCGGCCACGCGCGGGCTCGCACTGGCGGCCGATATCGTGCCGCAAGCGCCGCCGGAATCTTTCGCCGCTTTCATGGGTTCAACAACGGCAACGGACGGCCGTACGCTCGTCGAAGTCGATCCGTTTTCCGCGCCGTTCATCGAACAGGACTGGGCACGCTGGAATGACGCGTTCGGAACGCTGGAGCGCGACTGGTTCGCGCCCGCCCTCGCCGCGCTCGAAAACGGCACGCTCGGCACGCTGCGCCTCACGTTGTGCAGCGATACCGGCTCCGTGTCGCTGACCGTCACGCGCGGCGCGCTGCGCAAATTCTGGCGGCGGCGTCCGATCGCGGTGCTGCTTATCGAATAAATGCATTGAATTGAAATGAATCGAATGAAACGAATCTTCACCGGCCTGTCCGCATGACCCGAATCGTTACCCGCGCCCCTTCTCCCGCCGATGCCGCCGTCCTCGTGCGACACGGTATTCACCCTGTCATCGCACGCCTGTACGCGTCGCGTGGCGTGTGTTCGCCGGAGGAGATCGAGACCGAACTCAAGAAATTGCACACGCCCGTCGGGTTGAAAGGTTGCGATGAGGCCGCCGCCGTTCTAGCGGACGTGCTCGCGGCGAAACGGCGCATGCTGGTCGTCGCCGACTACGATTGCGACGGCGCCACCGCTTGTGCCGTCGCCGTGCGCGGCTTGCGGATGTTCGGCGCGCAGATCGATTACCTGGTGCCGAACCGGTTCGAATACGGCTATGGCCTGACCCCTGAAATCGTCGCGCTGGCTGCGAGCCGCGCGGGTGGGAAGCCGGATCTGCTGATTACCGTCGATAACGGCATCGCAAGCGTGGACGGCGTCGAAGCCGCGAATGCGTTGGGTATCGACGTGCTGGTGACCGATCACCATCTACCTGGCGACGACCTGCCGCCCGCGCGTGCGCTCGTGAATCCAAATCAGCCGGGCTGTACGTTTGAGAGCAAGTGCATCGCTGGCGTGGGGGTGATTTTCTACGTGCTGCTGGCATTGCGGGCGGAGTTGCGTCGTCGCAATGTTTTTACCACCGACGCTCCCGAACCGCGTCTGGACGGTCTGCTCGATCTGGTTGCGCTCGGCACCGTGGCCGACGTCGTGAGGCTCGACCCAAACAACCGGATTCTGGTCGCGCAGGGGTTGAAGCGAATTCGCGCAGGACGGATGCAACCCGGCATTGCGGCGCTGTTTCGCGCGGCCGCGCGCGATGCCCGCGCCGCGTCGGGATTCGATCTCGGTTTTGCGCTGGGGCCGCGGCTGAATGCGGCGGGACGGTTATCGGATATGTCGCTCGGGATTGAATGCCTGATCACCGATGACATCGGTCGCGCATGGGAACTGGCACAGCAACTGGATTCGATCAATCGCGAGCGGCATGAAATTGAAGCCGGCATGCAGGAACAGGCGCTAGAAGAACTGGCGGCTATCGATTCGGCGGATTCTGCGACCCTGACGCTGTTTAATTCGGCCTGGCACCAGGGCGTGATCGGTATTGTCGCGGGGCGACTGAAGGAGAAGTTTCACCGGCCGTCGTTCACGTTTGCCCATGCCGACGAGAGCGGGGTTTTATCGAAGGGATCGGGGCGCTCGATTCCCGGGTTTCATCTGCGCGATGCCGTCGATCTGATTTCAAAGCGCGAGCCCGGGATGATCGTGAAATTCGGCGGCCACGCGATGGCGGCGGGGATGACGATCGTGACTGCCGATATTCCGCGGTTTACCGCGGCGTTCGAAGCCGTCGGGCGTGAGTGGTTGACGTCCGACGCGTTGTCGCGGGTGGTCGAAACCGACGGCGAGCTCGAGGACGCTTATTTCACACCGCAGTTTGTTGAATTGATCGATGACACGGTTTGGGGGCAAGGCTTTCCGGCGCCCGTGTTTTCCGGGGAGTTTGAAGTGGCGTCCCAGGCGCTGGTCAAGGACAAACATCTGAAGCTGCAATTACGGCGCGGGCAGCAACGGTTCAACGCTATCTGGTTCAATCACACGGAAACGCTGCCGGCGCGCACCGTCGTGGCATACCGGCTAGTTTCCGATACCTGGAATGGGGTCGCTCGGGTGCAGATGATCGTTGAGCATGCGCTCGGATGAGGACCGCCAACCCGGCCGCCGTCCACGCGCCAATGCCCCTCGTCCGCTAAGCTATAATCTCTACCCTAACCAAAAAACCTGAAAACGATCAAATGGAAGCGGAACGTCTAAATGCAATCGAGAACCTCCTCGCCGACCTGCGCCGTCGCGCTGGCGAGCTCCGGGGGTATCTTTGACTACGACGCCAAGGCCCTGCGTCTCGACGAAGTCAACCGGGTACTAGAAGGCCCGAACGTCTGGAACGACTCGAAAAACGCCCAGGCCCTGGGTCGCGAGAAAAAGCTGCTGGACAACGTCGTCACCACCCTCACGGACCTCGATAACGATCTGCGCGACACGCAAGATCTCTTCGACATAGCCCGCGAAGAAGATGACGAAGATACGCTGGCCTTATGTGAAGCGGACACGGCAGCGCTGGAAAAACGCATTGAAGACATGGAATTCCGCCGGATGTTCTCCAACCCGGCCGACCCGAACAACTGCTTCATCGATATCCAGGCAGGCGCCGGCGGCACGGAAGCGTGCGACTGGGCGGCTATGCTCATGCGCCAGTATCTGCGCTATTGCGAACGCAAAGGCTTCAAGACTGAAGTGCTCGAAGAATCCGACGGCGACGTCGCCGGTATCAAGAACGCGACCATCAAGGTGGAAGGCGAATACGCCTACGGTTTCCTGCGTACGGAAACGGGTGTTCACCGGCTCGTGCGCAAATCGCCCTTCGATTCGTCAGGTGGACGCCATACATCATTCTCATCGATCTTCGTGTATCCGGAAGTCGACGATTCCATCGAAATCGATATCAATCCGGCGGACATTCGCACCGACACGTATCGCGCGTCGGGCGCCGGCGGACAGCACATCAACAAGACCGATTCGGCCGTGCGCCTGACTCACGCGCCCACCGGGATTGTCGTGCAGTGCCAGAACGACCGGTCGCAGCACCGTAACCGTGCCGAAGCCATGCAGATGCTGAAAGCGAAGCTGTACGAGTTCGAAATGCGCAAGCGCCAGGTCGAGAAAGACAACCTGGAAAACAGCAAGACCGACGTGGGCTGGGGTCATCAGATCCGCTCGTACGTGCTCGACAACAGCCGCATCAAGGACCTGCGCACGAACGTGGAAATCAGCAACACAAAAGCCGTGCTCGACGGCGACCTGGACGACTTTATCGGCGCGAGCCTGAAACAGGGCGTATAAACAAACTGCGAGCAACGGTGGGCAAAAGGGCGTGGGGTTGGTCACACGCGCCGCGCCAATCGCTTCGCGCGGGTTTCCTTCAGGGCAAGCCATTGCAGTAACGTATTGCAGCAATATAGCGGCGGCCCATCGCAGCATTGCATCGCTAATATTTGCGACCATCCGTTTGGCCTGTGTTTCAGCATTGTCGTTCACGTGGCCTAATGCAAACAGCACGCAAACGGCATAGCCGCAGCATCGGGTCCACGCCCAAGCCGCATTCATCGCACTCAAAGCCAAACACATCATGACCGAACCAACTCAGCCGGGTACCGCTCCCGAACCGGAAGAAAACCAGATCCTCGCCGAGCGTCGCGATAAACTCCGTGCGCTGCGCGAGCAGGGAATCGCGTATCCGAACGATTTCCGGCCAACGCACCAAGCTGCCGCGCTGCAATCCGATTACGCCGATAAAGACAAGGACGTACTCGGAGCCGAGGCGCTGCAAGTCGCGGTCGCAGGCCGGATGATGTTGAAACGCTTGATGGGCAAGGCGAGTTTTGCAACGGTGCAAGACGGCAGCGGCCAGATCCAGTTCTTCATCACGCCTGCCGACATCGGCCAGGAAGTTTACGACGCGTTCAAGAAATGGGATTTGGGCGACATCATCGCGTCGAAAGGTGTCCTGTTCCGCACTAACAAGGGCGAATTGTCGGTGCGTTGCACGGAACTGCGCCTGCTGACCAAAGCGCTGCGCCCTCTTCCCGATAAATTCCATGGCCTCGCTGACCAGGAAATGCGCTATCGCCAGCGTTATGTCGACCTGATCGTGACGCCGAAAACGCGTCAGACGTTCGTTGCACGCACGAAGGCGTTCGCGTCGATCCGCAGTTTCATGGCGAAGGCGAATTTCATGGAAGTGGAAACGCCGATGCTGCACCCGATTCCCGGTGGCGCCGCGGCGAAGCCGTTCGTCACGCATCACAACGCGCTCGACATGCAAATGTTCCTGCGTATTGCGCCGGAACTGTATTTGAAGCGGCTGGTGGTCGGCGGCTTCAAACGCGTGTTCGAAATCAACCGGAATTTCCGCAACGAAGGGGGGTCCCCGCGACACAACCCCGAATTCACGATGATGGAGTTCTACGCCGCGTATACGGATTACACGTGGATGATGGACTTCACCGAAGCGCTGATCCGTCAGGCGGCCGTCGATGCGCGTGGCAACGCGAACATCGTGTATCAAGGGCGTGAACTGGATTTGTCGAAGCCGTTCCATCGGTTGACGATCTGCGAAGCGATCCAGAAATATGCGCCGCAATACACGGACGAACAACTCGCCGATGCAGCGTTCCTGCGCACCGAGCTGAAGAAGTTCGGCGTCGATGCATCGCAGCCGCAGTTCCTGAACGCGGGCGTCGGGTCGTTACAATTCGCGTTGTTCGAGGAAACGGCCGAATCGCAATTGTGGGAGCCGACGTTTATTGTCGACTATCCGCTGGAAGTCTCGCCGCTGGCGCGGGCGTCGGATACGGCTCCGGGCATCACGGAACGCTTCGAGTTGTTCATTGTGGGCCGCGAAATCGCGAATGGCTTCTCGGAGCTGAACGATCCGGAAGACCAGGCAGCGCGTTTCCAGAAACAAGTCGACCAGAAAGATGCCGGCGACGAGGAAGCCATGTTCTACGACGCAGACTACATTCGCGCGCTGGAGCACGGCATGCCGCCGACGGGCGGCTGCGGAATTGGTATCGACCGGCTGGTCATGCTGCTGACCAACAGCCCGAGCATCCGCGACGTCATCCTCTTCCCGCATCTGCGTCGCGAAGACTGACTCGAGCAATACCAAGGAAGTTTGTAAAAAAGGCGCGAAAGCGCCTTTTCTTCGTGTGCGCCCAGCATGGGCGCAATCTTGGAGGTGTAAGTCCTCCCGTGAGTTGACCACAGCGAACGAAGTGAAGCGCAACTGCGTGAGGGTGACC
>LGTG01000414.1 GCA_001190015.1 Candidatus Burkholderia crenata | reverse complement strand
CTCGGTTTCGAACTCGCCGAAAATATGGGTAATTGTAAGAAATCAGGTACGCATACGCGACATACGCCGCCATCGACCCGACGAGCATCAGGTAGAGGTAAGCCAAAAACGGTGTAAACGCCATGCTGACAATACGCTAGCCTGACACCCACGCGACGACGGTCGCCATCGCGCCGACAAGGCTGATCTTCTGCAGCGCTGTCGATACCAACAAGTCGGACGGCAGCTTGAGACGCCCGGCGAGAAACGAACCGGCCGCCCATAAGAGCGCGCCGTACAGGATCGCAAGACTGCCGGCGGTCGATCCCGACGACGGATCACCGTGATTCAGCAGCGCAATCCCGACCAGCCCAAGCCCGACCGCGAGCCACTCCCCCTTCGCGACCTTGCGTCTTGCTATAGTCTCAATGACAGTAGCGAACAATGGCACGGTTGCGACCATGACGGGGGCCGTGCCGGTCTCGACCGTGCGCATGCCAAATGCGAGCATCACGCTCGATAAACCCACGAGTAACGTTCCGACCGCCGCTGCGTTACGCACCTCGGCGAAAGTCGGCCAGACCGGATCGCGACGTGCAGCGAAGATGAACACAAACCGATGCCGGCGAAGAGGTTGCGCAAACCCGACAGCATCAGCGGAGGAAACGATTCCAGTGACAAATGCACCACCAGTAGGTCGAACCCCATACGAGGTACTCCACGCAGAGGGCAAGCGCCACGCGGCCGCTGCGGGTTGCGGGAAGCCCGAACGGGAAATGGCGAGGAAGATTGAACGGGCGACGCTTGGGGGCATCGGCCGACGCTTGCGTGTTTGTCACGCCCGGCGAAACACTCGGCGGAACGTCCGGCGAATGCAATGGCAATGCCGATGGCACATCCGCTGCCAGATGCGGAAACGGCAGCACATCAGCCGAGGGCTTCGGCTGCGCTGGCACGAGCTGCAATGGTGGCGAATCAGAATCCGGCGATTGCGGCGGCGGCAACGGTGTAGGCATCCGCTACTCCGTGACGAAAACGATTGCAACGTCAGCCGGCCAGACGGACAGGCTTACAACCGCCGGTTTCGCCTCACCCGGAACCGGGGGAAGTGATGAACGGCACGCATGCCGCTCGAGCGGCGCGGCAAAACGGGCAAGGCAGAACAACATGTCGGAAGCAGAAAAAGGGGTCGGGCAACAAAGTGCCGAAGCTCGATACCGGATTGAAAAGCCGGCAGGAGCCGTCGCGAGTTTGCCGGACCGATCGGGTGAAAAATGTCGGACCATATCAGGGAAAACACGGTGGTCGCCATTATGCAGTAAGCCATGCCTCCGCACGCGTGAGTGTTACAGATGGTTGCCAACACGCTACGGCCGGGTGTATTGTGGCGGCTGCTAACGTGGGGGTCTTGCGCTGCACATCGCAATCTTTGACCGGATTGTCCGTGTGTCGCGGGTGAGAAATACCCTTTGAACCTGATCTGGATAATGCCAGCGCAGGAAAGCGTTCGGATTTCGCAGCGCTGGGGTCTTTTTTCTTTCTCGCGCATCCTTGCCTGATTCGTCCGCCTCCTTTTCTGCTTTTTCATTCGGTCTCCCCTAGCCTAGCGTTTGACTTAGCCGATTTCGTGCAATCTCGTGCCATTTGGTGCAATTTCGCAGGCCGGCTGGGAAACACCCGTCCCTCGCAAACATCTGCATGGGACCGGAGTAAGCGCTAAAGCGCCAACACCGGTCGACAAAGGAGAGCCGCATGAACGCCAATCCGAAATTCCTGTCTGACGACGCTGTCGTCGACGCTGCCGCCATCGCGCCGCTGCCCAACTCATGCAAGATCTACGTGACGGGCTCACGCCCCGACATCCGTGTGCCGATGCGCGAAATCACGCAATCCGACACCAACGAAAGTTTCGGCAGCGAGAAAAATCCGCCAGTCTATGTCTACGATTGCTCCGGCCCGTATTCCGACCCGGAAGCCAAGATCGATATCCGCTCGGGTCTGCCAGCCGTTCGCCAGGGCTGGATCGAAGAACGCGGCGATACGGAATCGCTCGGTGGCCGCTCGAGCAATTTCGGCCGCGAACGCGCTGCCGATCCGGTTACCGCCGACCTGCGTTTCAAGGGACTGCATCGCACGCCGCGCCGCGCAATGCCGGGCAAGAACGTCTCGCAGATGCACTACGCGCGCCAGGGTATCATCACGCCGGAAATGGAATACATCGCGATCCGCGAGAACCAGCGTCGTGCGGAGTATCTGGAATCACTGCGTACGAGCGGCCCGAACGGCGAAAAACTCGCCGCGATGATGGGTCGCCAGCATCCCGGCCAGGCTTTCGGTGCAAACGCGCCCAAGGAAATCACGCCCGAGTTCGTACGCGAGGAAGTCGCCCGCGGCCGCGCGATCATCCCGGCGAACATCAACCACCCGGAAAGCGAGCCGATGATCATCGGCCGCAATTTCCTGGTGAAGATCAACGCGAACATCGGCAACTCGGCGGTGACATCATCGATCGGCGAAGAAGTCGACAAGATGACGTGGGCCATCCGCTGGGGCGGCGACACGGTCATGGATCTCTCGACCGGCAAGCATATCCACGAAACGCGCGAGTGGATCATCCGCAATAGCCCGGTGCCCATCGGCACGGTGCCTATCTATCAGGCGCTCGAAAAGGTCAACGGCAAGGCCGAGGACCTGACCTGGGAAATCTTCCGCGACACGCTGATCGAACAGGCCGAACAGGGCGTCGATTACTTCACGATCCACGCCGGCGTGCTGCTGCGCTACGTGCCGATGACCGCAAACCGCATGACGGGCCTTGTCTCGCGCGGCGGCTCGATCATGGCGAAATGGTGTCTGGCTCATCACAAGGAAAGCTTTTTGTACGAGCACTTCGAAGACATCTGCGAAATCATGAAGGCCTACGACGTGAGCTTCTCGCTCGGTGACGGCCTGCGTCCGGGCTCGATCTACGACGCCAACGACGAAGCCCAGCTCGGCGAATTGAAGACGCTCGGCGAGCTGACGCAGATTGCGTGGAAACACGACGTGCAGGTGATGATCGAAGGTCCGGGCCACGTGCCGATGCAGCTCATCAAAGAGAACATGGACTTGCAACTGGACAGGTGTGACGAAGCGCCGTTCTACACGCTTGGGCCGCTCACCACGGACATCGCGCCGGGTTACGACCACATCACGTCGGGTATCGGCGCCGCCATGATCGGCTGGTTTGGCACGGCCATGCTCTGCTACGTCACGCCGAAGGAACATCTGGGGCTGCCGAACAAGGACGACGTGAAGACCGGCATCATCACGTACAAACTCGCGGCTCACGCCGCCGATCTGGCGAAAGGCCATCCGGGCGCGCAAGTGCGGGACAACGCGTTGTCGAAGGCGCGTTTCGAATTCCGCTGGGATGACCAGTTCAACCTCGGCCTCGATCCGGACAAGGCCCGTGAATTCCACGACGAAACCCTGCCGAAGGACTCAGCCAAAGTCGCGCATTTCTGCTCGATGTGCGGCCCGTACTTCTGTTCGATGAAGATCACCCAGGACGTCCGTGAATATGCGGCGAAGCAAGAAGTATCGGATATCGAAGCGTTGAAACAAGGCATGGAAACGAAGGCGATCGAGTTCGTGAAAAAGGGCGCTGAGATTTACCAGCGCACGTAAGAAGGATCAAGCCGGGTGCCTGTGAAGGCGCGAACGTTTCCGGTAACAAATAAAACGGCCCGCCGCATGTCTGTGGTCTGCGGAATACGATGATCTGGCGCCGTTTCTACTTCTACATTGAAAGAATCGGCAGAACCTGTCTTTTCGCCGCCGGGTTGGACGTGGACAGTCAGGCTTCCGCTTGGCGCAAACCATGCGCGACGAGAAGCTTCGCCGGTTTGACAGCAACCCGTCACACCTTCATGAATCATCGTTTTTGGAGAGTTGAAATGGACAAGATCAAACAGATTGGCGCTGCTGCGCTCATTGCCACACTTCTCGGCGGCCTGTCTGCCTGCGATCAAATGAGCACGCGTCAACGCGATACGGCTATCGGCGCGGGTGTCGGCGGCGTGGCGGGTGCGGTACTTGGCGGTAACGCGTTGTCGACAGTGGGCGGCGCGGCCGCAGGCGGGCTGATCGGTAATCAGGTCGGCAAGTAGGTTGATACGTCAGCGTGACGGATGACTTTCCATCTGACACGCTGGGCCCGGTTGCCACGCTTTAATAACACGGCGACCGGGCTGCAACCGAACTCAAGTGCTCAGGCGCACCAAGCCTCACCTGTGAAACAGACCGAAACATTGGAATCTGCGGCCATGCTTTCCCACGTTCGATCGATGCGCTAGGTTCCGGATGTCCCGTTCATTTGAACGGTCGCGTTCCGACGCAATGAGGAGTCGCATCAATGAGCCCGAAGCTCGCACTATCCGCCCTCGTGGGCGCTTTGAGCTTGAGCGCTTGCTACTACGTGCCATAAGGTTATTACCCTGCGTATCCACCTTATCCGGGCACTCCGGTAGTCAGCACAGCACAAACGCAGCAAGAAATCCCTGTCGCACCAGTCGTCGGGGCGTACGGTCTTGCAATTACCCATATTTTTCGGCGAGTTCGA
>LGTG01000413.1 GCA_001190015.1 Candidatus Burkholderia crenata | reverse complement strand
TCGCATTTCTGATCGACGCCGCCATCTGGCGTCGCTTTCGACCGCCGTTCACAGGCGCAGGGGTTGGAGGGCGTCGGCTTTGGAGCCTGCCTTGCTACCTCAACAGGTCCTCAGTCTCGGTTTTACCGAGGCAGAAACCGCCGAGCCCGATGAGTTGAATCAGCCGTTACCTGCATCGTCACAAGGACGGATTGCACACCAGCGGTCGACTCATGTGCGCGCGAATGTGAACCCCATCCACGAAGCTCTCCGATTGGCAACCGTCAGTCCCGATACGAGCCGGGCATTTGACCGGCATCACCCGATTGCTTTGTCCCCGTAGCGTTTCACCAATGTCGATTTGGTATAGGCAAGGCTAAAACCCGCACGCTCCGTATTCCGGGCGCTGGTGTTTGCCGGCCGTGCGGTCACGGTTGCCATGACGCATCCCGCCCGTCTTGCCGCCGACAACCTCGCGCGAAGCAGCGCGAGCTGGACGCCTCGACCACGATACGCCGGGAGCGTACCGCAATGTACAGATACGCGATCGGACCCGCCGGGGTATCGATTACGCTCATGCCCGCGGTTCCCGCAACTTCACCGTCCAGCTGCCATTGAATAGAACCGTGTCCGACTTCGCTACCGCGATGCGAGCGAGCGTCTCGAGCAAAATGGTTGGGCGAGGTACCGCTTGTGCCGCAAAACCCGCGATCGAGTGCGGCACGAACACGTCTTCAATCTGCCCTCTCCTCTCTCTTCAACAATTTGAATGGACTCAGGGTGCGCCGCGTGTGCATCGAAGTCAGTGAGCCGTCGAACATAAGTATTGTTGAATGCGCGCACCCCATAATCACGCTCTGCCAGTACGGCGAGCGCGGTGCTATCGCATATGGGCACAGGTCGATCTCAACGTCCAGATCCAGCTTGGCATAAGCGCGTTCGAGCTCTTCCACCGCCTTCTCGCGTACAGGCTCTTCTTCCATGCCAAGTCCGGTGACATGGTTCAGCTTGCGGCCGAAGACCGTTTCTGTGACAGCGGCTATTCCACCACTCACGGCAATGGCGCGTGCCGATTCACGATGAGGAAGTTGGCAAGTAAGCTCGCGATAAGTTTCGACCTGCCGGCGCAAGTAGCCGGCCTCGGCCAGTTCGAGCGCGTAAGCGATCTCGGGTCCGGTAAGAATCATGGATAGCGTATGCTCATCTTGGTGTGAAGCGAGAATCTACATCATTAACCATGGGTTAATGGTTCCATTAGCCCGCACGCATGCCTCCCAATTCCCTCGCGGATTCAGTTCGAGCTGCATTGTGCTGCGTCGAATAGCCGCTGCTTCATCGCTTCGATTGCGCTTGGTTGACGTTTCTGATATCGGTCGCGTACAGGGCCGTTTTGGTGGACCTGGTGATCGGCTATCGACCGTCCCCTGCCCGCAACTGAAAGGAATGACCTGTGAAACGAATCCTGACGACCACCTGCTTCATTGGCGCTGCTGTCGCCATGCTTGGCACCACGCATGCGCAAACTGCCACCACACCTCCCGCCAGCACCGTCTTAGGTTCAAGCAGTCGTTGCAACACCATCATTTAGGTTGCGAATAGTAACTCTTCAAACGCCTCGGCTGGTGTCTTCCAATCGAGGGCTTTGCGTAGTCTGCAATTAAGCGCGTTTGCAACTGCGTCGAGTTCTCGCTCGGAGTAT
>LGTG01000412.1 GCA_001190015.1 Candidatus Burkholderia crenata | reverse complement strand
CTGCAATCGAGGCACGGCCGGTGTCGGCATAGATGACGCCAAACAGCCCGTTGAGCCGTTTCAACGCTTCGTTGACCAGCAGTCGAATTGGTCTCAGCGGGTGATCCGCCGGGACGAAATCCTCCAGCTTGACCGTAGTAAACAGAGGTTCTTGCATCTCATCCAATCCGCGCATCGCATCCATCGCCAAAGATTATGAACACGATATCCATAACGCTTGTCCCTCAAACCCCGCTTACACGGGACCCAATTTCAACAGTCTGTTAAGCAGCAGGTTCTTGCAAACCTTTGATAGCAGCCGACAGACGGCTCTTATGGCGAGCAGCCTTGTTCTTGTGGACGATACGCTTGTCCGCAATGATGTCGATGGTCTTGACCGACGTCTTGTAGATTTCTGCAGCCTTGGCTTGGTCGCCGGCGCCGATCGCCTTGCGAACGGCCTTGATGGCGGTGCGGAATTTCGAACGCAGCGCCGAGTTGTGCGAGTTTGCCTTGGCGCCTTGACGGGCGCGCTTGCGGGCTTGTGCGGTATTTGCCATGACGGTTCCTTATCCTGTTCCAGCTATGTGTTTCAGCGTTTCCCGTTCTGCTTCTGGATGGGATCCAACTCGATGCTGGCCCGACTCCACACAAGATAAAACGAGGTCAATCCGATGCGCTGTTTATGATCAAACCCTCGGGATCTATTGCCCGAAAGCGCAAAAACGTCGAAAGAAGAAGTGAAGCCGTCGTGCTTGCAAACGCTTTTACAAGTTACTTTACAACTTGCGTAAAAGGCGGATTCAGGAGCTTCTAAGCTGGCGATTATAGCAACGAAATCATGGGACTGGCAAGCACGGCCGGTTTTTGCCGGGTGTCGCAGACAATCGACCCCGGCGGACCGTAACCGGTATCGGCAGCTACCTGCACGCGACCGAAGTTGCAAATTCTAACGAATCGAGAATGGTTGCAACGCCTCGCGTTCATAATACGGCCCGTATAGTATAATATATAATGAATGCCCCATGAATCTATTCCGAGCCCTACTGACGGTCAGCGGCTTCACGCTGCTTTCCCGCGTGACCGGCCTGGTCCGCGAAACGCTGATCGCGCGAGCCTTCGGCGCCAGTCAATTCACCGACGCGTTCTACGTCGCCTTTCGCATACCGAACCTGTTGCGGCGCTTGTCCGCTGAAGGAGCGTTCTCGCAGGCGTTCGTGCCTATCCTCGCCGAGTTCAAGAACACGGAAGGCCACGACACCACCAAGGCCCTCGTCGACGCCATGTCGACCGTGCTCGCCTGGGCACTTGCAGTCGTGTCACTGGTAGGCGTGGCGTGTGCATCCTGGGTCGTATTTGCGGTCGCCTCGGGACTGGAGCACGACGGTCACGCGTTCGGCCTTGCGGTGACCATGACCCAGATCATGTTTCCGTATATCATCTTCATCTCGCTGACATCGCTGGTGTCCGGGGTGCTCAACACCTACCGGCAGTTCTCCCTGCCCGCGTTCGCGCCCGTACTGCTCAACGTGCCGTTCATCGGGGCCGCCGTCTTCATCGCGCCGCATCTGAAAGTGCCGGTCTACGCGCTCGCCTATGCGGTGATCGTCGGCGGGGTCCTGCAGTTTCTCGTGCAGTTGCCCGGCCTCAAGAAGATCGACATGATCCCACGCATCGGCCTAAATTTCTTTCGGGCGGTGCGGCATCCGGGCGTCAAGCGCGTGCTGATCAAGATGGTCCCCATGACGTTCGGCGTGTCGGTCGCCCAACTGAGCCTGATCATAAATACGAACATTGCCTCGCGGCTTGGTCCGGGCGCTGTGTCGTGGATCAATTACTCGGATCGCTTGATGGAGTTCCCCACCGCGCTGCTCGGCGCGGCGCTGGGCACCATCCTGTTGCCAAGCCTCTCGAAGGCGCACGTGGACGCCGATCCGGTCGAATATTCGGCGCTGCTCGACTGGGGTCTGCGCATCACGTTCCTGATGGCGGCGCCAAGCGGATGCGCGCTGTTTTTCTTCGCCGAACCGCTGACAGCCACGCTGTTCCACTACGGTAAATTCGATGCGCATTCCGTCGTCATGGTCGGCCGGGCGTTGTCGGCGTACGGCGTCGGGCTAGTCGGACTGATCCTGATCAAGATTCTCACGCCCGGCTTTTACGCGAAGCAGGACATCAAGACGCCGGTGATCATCGGCATCATCGTGTTGATCGCCATTCAGATCAGCAACTTGATTTTCGTGCCGATCTTCGTGCATGCCGGATTGACACTGTCGATCGGCCTGGGCGCCTGCGTGAATGCAACGTTGTTGTTTATCGGCTTGAGGAAACGCGGGATTTATCGGCCCTTGCCGGGATGGATGCGCTTCTTCGTGCAACTGTTCGGCGCGTGCCTTGTGCTCGCGGGCCTGATGCATTGGGTGGCAGGCAATTTCGACTGGATCGGCATGCGCGCCGTGCCGCTGGAGCGAATTGTGCTTCTCGGTGCAAGCCTGGTCGTATTCGGTGCGCTATGTTTCGGTATGCTCTCCGCGATGGGTTTTAAATACGCGTATTTCAGAAGGTGAACTCTGTGACGACGACGCGCATCCTCGATTATTTCACCTCGCTAGTGGCGGAGGACGACAGTCTGCCGCTCACCGAGGCGGTGTTGTCGCTCGCCCAGGACGCGTATCCGGATCTCGATTTGCAGGGTGTGCTGGCTGAGATCGACGAGCTGGTTCTGCGTGTGCGCCGCCGTATGCCCGAGGACGCCGACATCAAGCAAAAAATCGGCGTGCTGAATCGTTTTTTCTTCCGCGAACTGGGTTTCACCAGCAATCTCAACGACTACTACGATCCCGATAACAGCCACCTGAACATGGTGCTGAAGCGGCGTTGCGGGATTCCGATTTCGCTGGCTGTCGTGTATCTGGAAATGAGCGAGCAACTGGGTATTCCGGTGCGTGGCGTGTCGTTTCCGGCGCACTTCCTGCTGCGCATAACTACCCCCGACGGCGACGTGATGTTCGATCCGACTACCGGCCAATCACTGTCCGAATCGGCCATGGTCGAGATGCTCGAGCCGTATGTGCAGCGAGTGGGCGAGTCCATTGGCAGCGCGCTGCGGATCTTGCTGCAACCGGCAACGCGGCGGGAAATCATCGGACGAATGCTGCGTAACCTGAAGAGCATTTATCTGCAGACCGAGCGCTGGCAGCGGCTGCTTGTCGTGCAGCAACGGCTGGTGATCCTGATGCCGGGAAGTATTGAAGAAGTGCGTAATCGCGGCTTCGCATACGCGCGCCTGGATTACTTGCGCCCGGCAATGGAAGACCTGCGCCGATACCTCGATGAACGGCCAGATGCCGAAGATGCAACCGTCGTGGAGACGGAGTTGCATGAGTTGCGTCAGCGTACGCAACACAACGGCGAGTAGGTTGTTTCCAGGCTCACGTCTCAGACCCCATTAAAAAACGGCGGCCCATCATTGCGATAGCCGCCGTTTTTCTTGGTGCACATGCCCATGAGCTGGCCGCTACCAGCCCCGCCGAGCCGACAATTTACTTCGGCTGCATCCGGATCGCGCCGTCCAGACGAATCACTTCGCCGTTGAGCATGGGGTTGTCGAAGATCTGCTTGACCAGCATGGCGTACTCGCTCGGTTTGCCAAGACGTGAGGGGAACGGCACCATCGCGCCGAGCGCGTCCTGCACTTCCTGCTGCATGCCGAACAGCATCGGTGTTTCGAAGATGCCCGGAGCAATCGTCATCACACGAATGCCGTTGCGCGACAGGTCACGCGCGATCGGCAGCGTCATGCCCACTACGCCGCCTTTTGATGCCGCGTAAGCCGCCTGGCCGATCTGGCCATCGTAAGCCGCCACCGACGCCGTGCTCACGATCACGCCCCGTTCGCCCGCAGCATTCGGTTCGTTCTTCGACATGGCAGCCGCCGCCAGCCGGATCATGTTGAATGTGCCAATCAGGTTCACGCCGATAGTCTTGGCGAACAGATCGAGCGCATGCGGGCCATCCTTGCCCACCGTCTTCGCGGCCGGCGCGATTCCCGCGCAGTTGACCAGTCCGCGCAAGCTGCCGAGTTGCGTCGCGGCTTCCACGGCGCGCCGACCGTCTTCCTCGCGGCTCACGTCGCATTTCACGAACACACCGCCGAGTTCCTTCGCCAGCTTCTCGCCGTCGGCTTCGTTCATGTCGGCTAGTACGATCTTGCCGCCGTGGTCGCGGATAAGCTGCGCGGTCGCTGCGCCGAGGCCCGATGCGCCGCCAGTGACGAGAAAAACGTTGTCCTGGATGTCCATGCTGTGTGCTCCTTGATGAGGGTTATACGTAATCGTGTTTCGTCCCGAGGATTGCTCAGAATCGGCATAGAGGACGACCATAAGGCCCGTACCCCTGCCACACCACCCGGTATGCGGGTCCGCACCGGGCGATTCGAGAAGTTGAGGTTATGAGTCGAGGCAAACCCAACTGGTCAAAGTAGGCGATGGGTAACACGCTGTTGAGTAGCTTGCCACTATTGCGCCACCAGCGGCGACTGTTTGCCGCCACCTGTCGCGCGATCTCAGCAGACGCTCCCAACACGCGCAGGTCCCGGGGGGGGG
>LGTG01000411.1 GCA_001190015.1 Candidatus Burkholderia crenata | reverse complement strand
CCGGCCTATCCTGTGACTACTATGGCCTCTGCTGACTTCTCGCTCCGGCTCGACGCCGTTGCCCTTTCAGGCACCAGGCGAGATCTCCCCAGGTAAGAACGCAATCCTTCACCGCACAACCGCCGGATTTACCGCACCTAATCCTTGACCACGAGAGCTTCGCGGTTACGCGCCCGCTTGCCCTGATCGGCACCGCCTTCTATCCGGTTCTTGTACATCGGCTCACGGTTTCGCTCCACGTTTCCTCCCCACGCTCGGTCACCCTCATGCAGTTGCGCTTCACTTAGTTCGCTGTGGTCAACTCACGGAAGGACCTGCACCTCCAAGATTGCGCCCATGCTGGGCGCACACGTGAACGAGGCCGCCGAGTGCGGCCACAATGGTGAGTGGTGCCGGCGAAGTGTCATCCATGGCCAACGCAACCAATGCGGGAACAATCAGGATGTTTGCACTGACCCAGCGAAACAACCCGGGTATCCCGGACCGCACCAGCGAGCCGAATACGACTACGCTGATCGCGCCGAACATGATTCCGACAACGTAAAGTGCGACGGGACTGAAAATATGTTTTCAATGAGGAATGTGACTGAAAAGATTCGTGCGAGCCGAATGAGTAGAGCGCCTGACACTCTCGTTTCCACGTTGCACTAAGCTGCTGAACGATGGCGCACGCTCGTTGCCGGCACAGTGGCATGTTGGGCGTACGGTTGAAAGCAACGGGGCTGGCTTGTTGTTTGTTGTATGTCGGTCGAGGTTCTGCTGGCGGGACGCGGATCGGAGGGCGGCTCTGGCTGTTAGCAACTTCCATAGCCGGAAAGCAGGGTCATGCAAGGATGTGAACGGCGGTCAGAAAGCGACGCCAGATGGCGGCGTCGATCAGAAATGCGAAACGATCTTGTTCTGCAGAACGGTTTTTTGACGACCAGTAGAGGTACCGATAAGCAGGTCTCGGGTGCGTCGGAAGAGCCCGAAGGGCGAGTGCAGACGCGCCCGGTGCAGCTCGTTTCTTAAGGGGGTGACGCAGGAGTCGGGATGCGGTAGAAGAAGGTTTTACCTACCGCCGAACATACAGG
>LGTG01000410.1 GCA_001190015.1 Candidatus Burkholderia crenata | reverse complement strand
CCCCGCTTACACGGTACCCAATTTCAACAGCCTGCTAGAACTCGGCTAGGCATTCGCGCGACTCGGGGTCGATGTGTTCATGTTCGGCCGGAAGAACCACGTTGGCGCGTTGTCGGATATCCCTGTTGCGCGCCGCATTGATTGAAGCGCTGCAGCAGGAGTTTTACCTCGACCCAGACGTGACCATCCTCGAAAAATCAATGCAGGACTGCAAACCCACGATCCGCTTCAAGTCGCTGGATGGAACCGAGCACACCGAGCGCTCGACCGGGTACTCGTTGCGGCCGGCAGGAAACCGGCACTGGCAGCTTGAAAAGACCGGCAGAGCTCAACGACAAGGACGTTCCCCTCTTCGACGAATCCTTCGCAGTGTGGCGACAGCAGCATCTTCATAGCGGGCGATTGCGACGGCACCCGTCCCTTTCTCTCCGATGCCGCCGACGAAGGCAAGCTTGCCGGCGACAACGCCACGCGTTTCCCCGTTCAGTCCGTCAAACGCAAGGTGCCGTTTTCCATCGTGTTCTGCGAGCCGCAAGTCGCCAGCGTAGGCACGGCCTACGACGACCTCGACAAGCAGATGACAGTGACCAGAAGCGTGTCGTTCGAAACGCAAGGGCGCAGTCGCGTGCTACGGCAAAACCGGGGTTTGCTGCATGTATATGCCCACGCCAAGACCGGCAAATTGCTGGGCGCCCAGGGGTGCGGGCCGGCGCTCGAACATCTTGGCCATCTGATTGTGCATGGGCGCTGCAACTGGACCTTTCTGTGGAAGACATGCTGAAGCTACCATTCTATCACCCCGTGATCGAGGAGGGATTGTGCACGGCGCTGAAGGAAGCGAACAAGAAATGTTTTGAAGCCCGCGCGCAGACAGCACCCGAATTGCCCAACGCCGCAGGTTGTTAGCCGCGCCTGGAATAACCATAGAAAAAGCCCGCTTTGGCAAAAGTGCTGGAACGGGCTTTTTATTGCTACGAGAACCTGAATAACGCTACCGCTTACGGCGCGTGCTTACATTGCATATTGGAGCGCGAGGTCGAATCCCAGCACGACCACCGAGCAGAATACGCCAAGCAGCAAATTAGCCGCACAATGTACAACGTCATGGTGCTTCGTCAACATGGCTGCAGCCATGAATGCGATTTCGACGATGATCTGCATTGCAAACACCGCTAGCATCAACGCGAACTCATACCCCATCGAACTGAAGTCCGTGAAGTTGAAACCACGCACAGCCACCCATGAACCTACGCGCCATAACTCATACGCCAACAGCACCAACGGAAACAGGTAGCTGAACACGTAGGTCGGCAGCGTTGCGTGCCGCAATTCCATGTGAAAGTGACGAGTTGTTTGCATCTGGCTCTCCTTGATCCTGTCTATTTGCCGCCAGCATTTCGCTAGCCTTAATTAACCTGATAAACCTGTTAAGCACCTCAAATCGGCTTTGCTGACTTCATCATTTACTTACTTTTACATACTAATACAGATGAAGACATGAACGTCATGCTTCAAGACTAAGCCAAAATCAGAAGAAGCGAATCATCGTATTCCCCATGTCCTTGATTAGCATGGCAGAGCGACTGCCATGCTGCAATGCAGCTTAATAACTCACATAAAATGCATTGCAATAGTTCAGGATTATCGGGTTTTAATCAGGTATCCTCAATACAATACAGCTTGATAATCATGGAGAATTCCAACCCGCCCAAGCCCTGTATGCTCATGGTCTGGTAAAGCTGTTGCGCGAGCGCGCCAAGCAAAATGGGTTGCTTGACTTGACGCGCTGCATCAACGGCCAGTCCCAGGTCCTTCAACATGAGATCGGTGCCGAACCCCCCCGGTATACCCGCGTGACGAGGGCGCATTCGGTAAAACGTTAGGGTAGGGATTACACGTATCGGCGCTCCAGCAACGTCCCGTCGATGTGTTGATGATTCCGGCGAGCTTGTTCGGTTCGATCCCGAGCGACGCGCCGAGTTTCATGGCTCGCCATCCCGATCATCGAAATGCCGAGCAGCAGGTTGTTGCAGATTTTCGCGATCTGACCGGTCCTCGTTTCGCCGCACTGACCCATGTTCTTGCCCATGCCGGCGAGCACGGGTTTGAGCGTATCGAACAACGCGGTGTCGGCACCGACCATGAACGTGAGCGTGCCCCCGCCTGTGCGCCGCCCGTGCCGCCGGACACGGGGGGGATTGCCTTGCTTCAACGCGGCTTTACCGATCAGGCGCGCGGTCGCCGGATAGATCGTACTGCTGTCGATCAGCGGCACGCCCGGACGAACCCCCGCGAGTACGCCATCCGGCTCCAGATAAACCGCCCTGACGTGCGCGGCGGCAGGCAGCATGGTGATCACCACCTCGTTCTCTCGCGCCGCCTCACGCGGCGAAGCTGCAGTCCGCGCACCCGCGTCGACAGCCGCCTGCAACGCCGTCTTCGATAAATCAAAAACCGTCAGCGAATGCCCTGCTTTCAGCAGATTGGCGGCCATGGGTTCGCCCATGTTGCCCAGTCCGATAAAGCCGATTTCCATTGCATTTCCCCTTTTTATTTCGCCGGGCTATTTCACCCGGCAACCGGCTTAGCGCAGCGAAATAGTAGTGTTGACGCCGTCGTTGACGGTAGCGTCGTCGAACCAGCGCGACGTGACGGTTTTGGTTTGCGTATAGAACTGCACGACCTGTTTTCCGTACGGGCCGAGATCACCCAGTTTCGAACCGCGCGAGCCGGTAAAGCTGAAGTACGGCACCGGCACAGGGATGGGAATGTTGATCCCCACCTTGGCCCACATCGATCTCGCTCTGGAACTTGTGTGCGGCTGCGCCGCTCTGCGTAAAGAGGCAAACGCCGTTGCCCATCGGATTGCGGTTGACCAGCGCGATGGCATCCTCAAGCGTTGCGGCTTCCAGCACGCAGATCACCGGACCGAAGATCTCCTGCTTGTAGATGGTCATGTCGGTGGTGACGCCTGAGAATACCGTCGGGCCGATGAAATTGCCCTTCTCATACCCCTTCACCTTCACATCGCGACCATCCAGCGACAGCGTTGCGCCTTCCTTCACAGCTGTTTCGATCAGGCCGAGGATGCGTTCCTTGGCTGCCCGCGAAACAACCGGGCCAACATCGGTATTCGCTTCCGTCCCGCCGTTCACAGAGAAGCCGCGCGCCCGCTCGACCAGCTCCGGCAACCAGTCCTTCGACGCCCCCACGAGCCTTGCAATTACCCATATTTTTCGGCGAGTTCGAAACCGAGCAGGATATCTGTAAGCCTTACCAATCCCCGCCAGACAACGATATTGCCCGGAGGAGGATTGTTGGCTCGGGCCAAATAGCCACCCAGTTGGGCAAGTTTGACGGTATAACGTGTAAGGGGTTCGGCGG
>LGTG01000409.1 GCA_001190015.1 Candidatus Burkholderia crenata | reverse complement strand
CGTGTTGCACCAATCCTGAAAGGCCATCGGAATGCTCTGCCCGATACACGACCACAGGCGTTCGAGAACCAGGCGGAATCTTTTGCCAAGACGCTCATCGCGAAACCGGCTTTGTCCCGCTTCCTCGTTCAGCCACGCATTAGCATCACAGGCTTCTTCCGATGCACGCTTTCGACCGCCTCTGTTCGTCATCGCCGTCCCTCATCAACTAATCTTGCAACGACATTAATATAAAGGATTCCTTATTAATAGATAATCGTAGAAAAATATGGGTAATTGCAAGCCGTACGCGATCTGCTGCGTTTCGCCGTCTCGCGTTTCACCGCGGCAGACTTGTCGTTTGGCCACGGTTCGTCGAATGCATTCGACGAAGCCGCGTACTTCGTGCTGCATACCCTGCATTTGCCGCTCGACACGCTCGATCCGTTCCTCGACGCCCGTTTGTTCGACGCCATCATGAAAGTGATCGAGCGCCGCGCGACCGACCGCGCGCGACCGACCGCGTACCCGCAGTGTACATCACGCACGAAGCGTGGATACACGGGCACCGTTTCTACGTGGATGAGCGCGTGATCGTGCCGCGTTGTTCATCGGCGAATTTTTGCAGGATGGCTTGCAGCCCTATGTGCAGGACCCCGACGAAGTGTCGCGCATGCTGGAACTTTGCACCGGATCCGGTTGCCTCGCGATTCTGGCGGCGCAGGCGTTCCAGAACGCTGACATTGACGCGGTCGACATCTCCGCGCCAGCGCTGGAGGTCGCACACAGGAACGGGGACGATTACGACCTGGATTCCCGTGTCGCGTTGTATGAGGGCGATCTGTTCACCCCACTGCCCGTTGGCTGCTACGAAGTCATCGTCACGAATCCGCCCTACGTCAACGCGCTGGCCATGCAGACCCTGCCCGCTGAATACCGCCACGAGCCGGAACTTGCGCTCGCGGGTGGAGCGGACAGCATGGACATTGTGAAGCGGATCGTAGGTGAAGCACGCAAGTGGCTGACCGAAGACGGCGTGCTCGTGGTCGAAATCGGCAACGAACGGGCCAACGTGGAAGCTATGCTCGGTGGCCTCGACCTTGTCTGGCTCTCGACCAGCGCGGGCGACGATAACGTGTTTCTCATCCAGGCAGCCGACTTACCGGGCTAACGGCACAACTCTCGACTTCCAGGTACCGCGTACATGCACTTCGAGTGGCAGGACTGGCTTCATCTCGGCACGTTTGTGATCATCGCCCATTTGCCGGGCGCGGCTGTAGCATGCCACGCAGTGCTCAACACGCGCACCTCGCAAGGCGCGGTCGCGTGGGCCGTGTCGCTGGTCGCCATGCCCTACTTCACGCTGATCCCGTATCTCTTTCTCGGGCGCAGCAAGTTCGCCGGGTATATCGACGCGCGTCGGCTGGAAAACGAGATCCTGCGCAAGAGCACGCACCAGGCGGAATGGAATTTCCCCGATGAAGCCGCCCGCCTGCACGGCGCGGCACGGAGTATCTGGGGCAGCCGACCATACGCGCGCTGACGCGCTTGAGCGGCATGCCGTTCAAGCGCGGCAACTCGGTGCGTGTGCTGATCAATGGCGACGCCATCTTCGACGCAATCTTCAAGGCCATCGAGGTCGCGAAGGTCTATCAGGCTGTTGAAAAGTGCCCCGTCATGACGACCGAAGCA
>LGTG01000408.1 GCA_001190015.1 Candidatus Burkholderia crenata | reverse complement strand
GCAGGGGTACGGCCTTATGGTCGTCCCCTATGCCGATTCGATGATTCGTTCTCGTCGGCTGATTCGGCGCGACCATCAGGAATCCGATCATTCACTAATCCGATCACTAGTCCAGGTAGACACTGCTGTGGCCATACAACGCGTTTCGATGCACAAATAAAAAGAGGGATTGCGACAAGTAGTCGCAATCCCTCTCTCGGAAGTTTCGCCCGAACCTGCCAGCCCTGCGCGGGCGTTCAGACGTTAAGCCGCTTACCGTGCCACAGCCGTCGCGTCCGCCACCAGTAACGCGGTCATGTTGACGATCCGGCGCACCGTAGCCGACGCTGTCAGCACATGCACAGGCTGAGCCGCGCCTAGCAGCATTGGCCCAATGGCGATGTTATTGCCGGCAGCCGTCTTCAGCAGGTTGTACGAAATATTCGCGGCATCAATGTTCGGCAGTACGAGCAAATTCGCGCCGCCTACCAACGTTGATTCTGGCAAGACTTCGCGGCGCAGATTGGCATCCAGCGCCACGTCGCCGTGCATTTCGCCGTCCACGTCCAGATCCGGCGCACGCTCGCGGAGCAACGCCAGCGTGTCGCGCATCTTGATCGCTGTCGGCGCGTTGCTCGTGCCGAAGTTCGAATGCGATAGCAGCGCAATCTTCGGCACAATGCCAAAGCGGCGCACTTCTTCCGCCGCCATGATCGTGATCTCGCAGAGTTGCTCTGGGGTCGGGTCCACGTTCACGTGCGTGTCGACAATGAAGATCTGCCGGCCCGGCAGCACCAGCGCATTCATTGCCGCGTAGACGCTGCAGCCCTCCTTCTTGCCTATCACCTGATCGACGAAATGCAGGTGACGGTGCGTCGTGCTGATCGTGCCGCAGATCATGCCGTCTGCTTCGCCCTTTTTCACCAGCATGGAGCCGATCAGCGTTGTACGGCGACGCATTTCCAGCTTCGCCATCTGCTCGCTGATACCCTTGCGCGCCATCATCTTGTGATACGTCTGCCAGAAGTCGCGATAGCGCTCGTCGTGATCCGTATCCACCACCGTGAAGTCCACGCCCGCCGTCAAACGCAAGCCGTACTTCGTGATGCGCTGCGCGATCACGGCGGGGCGTCCAATCAGGATCGGCTTGGCGATCTTCTCGTCCACCGCGATCTGGACTGCGCGCAGCACGCGCTCTTCTTCCCCCTCGGCGAACA
Organism: Candidatus Burkholderia crenata; assembly: GCA_001190015.1. Classification (GTDB taxonomy): domain Bacteria; phylum Pseudomonadota; class Gammaproteobacteria; order Burkholderiales; family Burkholderiaceae; genus Caballeronia; species Caballeronia crenata. The sequence goes on along the minus strand of LGTG01000408.1, from coordinate 7,344 downwards.
CAATGCGCTTCTTGTCCGGCTCCACGCTACGCGCGAGCTGGAACACAGGTTTCATGGTCGTGCCGCTGTGATAGACGAACTGCTGCAGATGCTGTTCGTACGCGTCCATGTCTTCAATAGGACGCGTGGTCACGCCTGACTCCATGGCGGCTTTGGCCACAGCCGGTGCGATCTTCACGATCAGGCGCGGATCGAACGGCTTCGGAATCAGGTACTCGGGACCAAACGACAAGTCCTGGATGCCATAAGCCGTCGCCACGATATCGCTTTGTTCCTGCCGCGCCAGTTCCGCGATCGCGTTCACTGCGGCAATTTCCATCTCGCGCGTGATCGTGCTCGCGCCGGCATCTAGCGCACCGCGAAAAATGAACGGGAAACACAGGACGTTATTGACCTGATTCGGGTAGTCCGTGCGGCCTGTAGCAAGCACGGCATCCGGGCGAACTTCCAGCGCGAGTTCCGGCAGGATTTCCGGGGTCGGGTTGGCGAGCGCGAGAATCAGCGGCTTTTGCGCCATGCCCTTCACCATCTCCTGCTTCAGCACGCCGCCGGTGGACAGGCCCAGAAATACGTCGGCGCCTTCCATCACGTCGGCCAGCGTACGCGCCGAGGTTTCGCGCGCAAACCATTCCTTGTCCGGGTCCATCAGTTCCACGCGGCCCTTGTAAACCACACCGGCCAGATCCGTCACGAAGATGTTTTCCAGCTTCATGCCGAGTTCAACCAGCAGGTCCAGACAGGCCAGGGCTGCCGCGCCCGCACCCGAGGCGACCAGCTTCACTTCTTCAATCTTCTTGCCCACCACGACCAAGCCGTTGGTGATAGCAGCCGCGACCACGATAGCCGTGCCGTGCTGGTCGTCGTGGAACACCGGGATCTTCATGCGCTTACGGCATTCCCGCTCAACGATGAAGCAATCCGGCGCCTTGATGTCTTCCAGGTTGATGCCGCCCAATGCGGGTTCAAGCGCGGCGATCACGTCCACGAGCTTCAGCGGGTCCATTTCGTTGAGCTCGATGTCGAACACGTCGATACCGGCAAACTTCTTGAACAGCACCGCTTTGCCTTCCATGACGGGCTTCGACGCGAGCGGGCCGATATTGCCGAGCCCGAGCACCGCGGTGCCGTTTGTCACGACGCCGACCAGGTTGCTGCGCGCGGTGAAACGCGCGGCATTCAGCGGATTGGCGACGATTTCCTCGCACGCGAAAGCCACGCCCGGCGAATACGCCAGCGCGAGATCGCGCTGGTTGATCATCTGCTTGGTGGGGGCAATCGCGATTTTGCCGGGGGTGGGAAACTCGTGGTAATCGAGCGCGGCTTCGCGGAGTTTGGCTTTGGCGCTATCGGCAGGAGTGGTCATTAGGCGTCTGGCTTTAGGCGAGATTAGAATAGAATTTCAAACGCATTGTAGCGCCAATCAACGGGTTCTCCTGGCAATACCGGCTATTCGCGGCGCATAGCCCATTTGGACAAGGCATGGAAAAAGCAGCATGACCGCCAAGCCGGCAGCAGGTTCACGCCGCAAAATTCCCTTTGAGACGAAACGCGCGTCAACACGCGCGCATCGTCCCCAACGCTCCCTCGACATTGCCGGATTGCCTATGCTCTCAGAGTTTTCCCTAATCGAACGATATTTCTTCCAGCCCGCCGCCACGTTCCCGGCGACGGACGACGAGCAGAAGGCGACGCTCGGCATTGGTGACGACTGCGCGCTGCTCGCGCCGAAACTCGGTGAGCACCTGGCAATTTCCACCGATATGCTGGTCTCGGGCCGCCATTTTTTTCTCGATGTTTCCCCCTGGACACTCGGTTACAAAGCGCTGGCGGTGAACCTGTCGGACCTCGCCGCCATGGGCGCGAAGCCGCGCGCGTTCGCCCTTGCGTTGTCGATGCCGAAAGCCGACGAAAGCTGGCTCGAAGCATTCAGCAGCGGTCTTTTCCAAATGGCCAACCAATACGGTTGCGAGCTGATTGGCGGCGATACGACCAGTGGTCCGCACGTGTGCATCAGCATTACCGTGTTCGGCGATGTCCCCGCGGCGCTTGCGCTGCGTCGCGACGCAGCGCGTTCGGGCGATGACATCTGGGTGTCCGGTGTACTCGGCGGTGCACGCGCCGGGCTGGGAATCCGCCGCAGCGAATGGTCGCTGAAGGACCCCGCCGACGAGGCCATTGCAATCAAGGCGCTCGAACAGCCCGAACCCCGCGTGGCGCTCGGCATTGCGTTGCGGAGCATCGCGCACGCGGCTCTCGATATCTCCGACGGTCTCGCCGTCGACCTGCTCCATATCTTGAAGCGCTCGAACGTTCGCGCGACGGTGAATATCGATCATGTACCGCGCTCCGGCACGCTCGCCAGCCTGCCCGCGGCCACGCAGGTGCATTGCATCCTGGCTGGCGGCGACGACTACGAACTCTGCTTCACCGCGCCTGTTGCCATGAGGGCCGAAATCGAGCGGATAGCAACAGCGCAGAAAGTTTTGTTGACTCGTATCGGTACAATCGAGGGTCCGGCCGCCGAAGGACGAACGGCTTCCTGCGCGTTCAGCACAGCCCCGACGGGCGCGCCCCGCGACGTGCCGGCCATCGACTGGCGCGACAACACTGGTCCGGTTTCTTTCCCAGACACGGGCTTCGAGCATTTTCATGCAGACTGATCCGATCATTGACACAATCGACGCACCCCGCGCGAAGCCGTCGCGCTGGACAAGCGCGCGCTTCATGTTCTCCCATCCGCTGCATATCCTGTCGCTGGGTTTCGGCAGCGGCTTGTCGCCAATCGCGCCCGGCACGGTCGGCACCTTGTTCGCAAGGGTTTCGTTCGTGGTGTTCAACCCGCACCTGACCGTGGCCGAATGGGCCGTGCTGATTGCCGTGGGGTTCGTGGCCGGCTGCGGGTTCTGCGGTTTCACGGCGAAAAAAATGGGCATTTCCGATCCGTCGCCGGTGGTGTGGGACGAGATCGTCGCGTTCTGGCTAGTGTTGTTGTTCGTGACGCCGGCCACGTTCACCGGGCAGTTGTGGGCGTTCATCGTGTTCCGTTTCTTCGACATGGTGAAGCCACCGCCCATCCGGTATTTCGACCGCCAGTTGAAAGGCGGTTTCGGCATCATGTTCGACGATATCGCCGCTGCGTTCTTCACACTGCTCGTGATTGCGCTGTGGCGCATGACCGTTTGATTTCCGTCTTGCTTGCGTCTCACGTCTTTCGAGCGCTCCACCCGAGGCTTTGCCATGGCTACCGATAACGTCGTTCACCAACTCGCCATCCATGTCGGCAACAAACTGCGCGACGAGCGCCTGATGCTCGCGACTGCGGAATCGTGCACCGGGGGGTCGGTGGCTGCCGCCATGACCGATATTTCCGGCAGCAGCGCATGGTTCGAACGCGGTTTCGTTACCTATTCGAACCTGGCGAAGACCGAGATGATCGGCGTGCCGGCCGACATGATCGAGCGCCACGGCGCGGTCAGCGAACCGGTCGCCAAAGCCATGGCAGAAGGCGCGCTGAGTAATAGCCGGGCGCAGGTATCGCTGTCGATTACCGGCGTGGCCGGACCGGGTGGCGGCACGGAAACGAAGCCGGTCGGCATGGTGTCTTTTGCATGGAGCAACCGCCTGCACACGGCGGTGGAGACACAGCAATTCAAGGGCGATCGCGAGCAGATCCGCACCCAGGCGGCGGCCTACGCGCTACGTGGCTTGCTGGAACTATTGGAAAGAAGGGAACGGTGAGTAGACGGTGATTGAGCGGATGGCGGCAGGACAGGCTGAGACGGGAACGGCCATGCACGGGCGGGTTTGCTGATGCCGGCGTTTGTGTACGACACGGCTCAGATCATCAAATGGCTCGGCTCGCATACCGTTGCCAAGGCACGCTCGTATGTGGATGAAGTGACGCGTCTGCATTGGGCCGAAGACGTGCTGCGCGCCAACGTTCAAGGCACGCAACGCCAGCTTTATACCGTGGAAGTGATGTTCAACGATCACCACGGCAATCTTTCCGCACAAGGTCATTGTTCGTGCCCGGTGGGATACGGCTGCAAGCACGCTGCCGCCGTATTGCTCGCGAGCGCCGCTGACAGACCGCGCGAGTCCGAAACCGTGCGCCCCGAAGTGGCGGGCTGGCTTGAAGGATTCCGCTCGCGGTTCGCCTCCACTCGCACCTACGCAAAAAAGCCCGGCGAGTCGGGCGGTACGCTCGCGCTCGTTTATGTGCTGGGAACGTCGCGCATCATGCGCACCGCCGAAGTCGCGCTATATAAGGTGCGGCTCAGTCCGGACGGATCATTCCAGACGCTCGACCGGCCCTGGACCAATCTGGACGCGGCGCTTGTCAAGCAGCCGAAGTTCGTCAGCGACGAGGACATGACCATCGTGCGCGGGCTCGTCATTGGACGTATCCGCAACGATTTCGGCGGCATCGTGCTGCATGGCGAAGAAGGCGCGAATCTGATGCAGCGCATGCTGGCAACAGGACGGTTGTTCAGCGCCATGCCGGCCGACCACGACGTCGCCGAGCCGCGCCGGCCGCTGCGCGAAGCTCAGCAACGGCCGGGACGGATCGAGTGGACCCCTGATCTAGACGATCGCGTGCGTCCCGTGCTGCAAACCGAGCCGCCCGCCACGCTGGTCATTCCCACCGAACCGCTCTGGTTTGCCGACGCGCAAACGCGTGAAGCAGGCGTTGTCGATATGCCGCAACCTGCCCGGCAACTAGCCGACTATTTGTCGATGCCGCCCATCTCGCTAGCCGAAGCGCCGCTGGTGAGCGCAATGCTTCGTGAAGTCGACTCCGACCTGCCTCCACCGCCGGAGCCGGAAACGCTGAACGTGTATATTGCCGATACGGAACCGGTGCCGGTGCTCCTGCTCGATACACGGCCCGTCAACAGCAGTTGGCGGCCCCGCGACGAGCGCACTGCCGCAAACGTGCTCGATTTTGCCCTCGTCAGTTTCGATTACGATGGGTTCAGCATCGACCCCACGTGCGCCACCACGGTCATGCGCGCGCCGCGTCCGGCGAGATTCCAGGTGAAGCGCCGGCACGACGAGGAGGCGCGTTACCTGGCCTCGCTCTACGACCTTGGCTTCCGCCAGATTCCCTCGCATCAACGGTTCGGCCCCAAGCCCATTCCCAATGGCGTGCTCGGCTTGCTGGTGCCAGACGCATGGGCCGTGTTCACCAACGGCGCGCTGCCCGAGTTGCGCGAGAACGGCTGGCGCGTGAGCATGTCGCCGGAATTCCGCTACTTCATTGAGATCGATGACATCCAGGGCACCGCGCGCCAGGGAACTGATGGCTGGTTCGACCTGGAGCTCGGCATTGTCGTAGGTGAGCGCAGCGTGCGGCTCGAGCCACTGCTAGCCGACCTGTTCCAGCGCGACCGGCGCTGGCTGGCGGGCGCCATCGATTCAATCCCCGACGAAGAAGGCATCGAGCTAAAAACCGATCTGGGCGAGCGGCTGCGGGTGCGGGCGGCACGAATCAAGCCCGTGGTGTGCGTGTTAATCGATCTCTTCGATACCCTCGCCACCCATCCGCTGCGTGTTTCCGAGCAGGACGCCGGACGGCTGGAAGCGCTCAGCGACACAGGCCGCTGGCAGTTCCACGGCGACCTTTCCATTCGCGAGCTTGCCCAGCGTTTGCAGGAAGGGCCGGGGTTGCGGGAAATGCCCGTGCCGCGCGGCTTGCGCGCCGGGTTTCGGGAGTATCAGCGCGAAGGGCTCAACTGGATGCAGTATTTGCGCGAGCGCAATCTGTCGGGTGTTCTCGCCGACGACATGGGCCTGGGCAAGACCGTACAGACGCTGGCGCACATCCTGGTCGAAAAGGAGTCGGGATGGCTGGACCGGCCGGTGCTGGTGGTGTTGCCGACCACGCTGATTCACAACTGGCGTGAGGAAGCGAAAAAATTCGCGCCTGATTTGCGGGTGCTGGATCTGCATGGCCCGCAGCGCAAGGAACGTTTCGACCAGATTGGCGAGCACGATCTCGTGCTGACCACGTACCCGCTGCTGTGGCGCGATCAGGCAATGTTGGCGCTGCACGAGTACCACCTGCTGATCCTCGATGAAGCGCAGATAGTGAAGAACGTCGCGACCAAGGCCGCGAAAGGCATTCGCGATTTGCGCGCGCGGCATCGGTTGTGCCTGACCGGCACACCCTTGGAAAACCACCTGGGTGAGTTGTGGGCGCAATTCGATTTCCTACTGCCCGGTTTCCTTGGCACGCAGAAAGATTTCACGAAGCGCTGGCGCACGCCGATCGAAAAGTACGACGACCCGGTGCGGCGCGATTTGCTGGTGCGCCGGATTCGGCCATTCATGCTGCGTCGAAGAAAGGATGAAGTCGCGAAGGAGTTGCCGCAGAAAACGACCATTGTGCGGACGGTGGCACTTGAGGGTGCGCAGCGTGATCTGTACCAGACGGTGCGGATCGCGATGCAGGAAAAAGTGCGGATGGCGGTAGCAGATCAAGGGCTGGCGCGCAGCCATATTGTCGTGCTCGAAGCGCTGCTCAAGCTGCGGCAGGTTTGCTGCGATCCGGCGTTGGTGAAGCTGACGCGGGCCGGGCGTGTGGAGGAATCGGCGAAGCTCGATTTGTTACTCGATATGTTGCCGGAACTGCTTGAGGAAGGGCGTCGGGTGCTGCTGTTTTCTCAGTTCACCGGGATGCTGGCGATTATTGCTGCCGCACTCGATAAAGCCGGGCTTCCGTATGTCACGTTGACGGGAGACACCACGGATCCGATTACGCCGGTGAAACGCTTTCAGGACGGCGAGGTGCCGTTGTTCCTGATTAGCCTGAAGGCGGGTGGAGTGGGGTTGAATCTGACGGCTGCGGACACGGTGATTCATTACGATCCGTGGTGGAATCCGGCGGCGGAGAATCAAGCGACGGACCGGGCGCACCGGATTGGGCAATTGAAGCCGGTGTTTGTCTACAAGCTGATCGTGGCGGGAAGTATTGAAGAACGGATTGTGGCAATGCAGGGCCGCAAAGCCGCTCTCGCCGATAGTATTTTGCGTGAGGACACAGCTGGAGCAGCGAAGTTCTCCGCCGAGGATATTGAGGCGTTGCTGGCGCCAATGCCGGTGGTTTGAGGTCGGTCGCGCCAATGGAATCCGCCGGCGCGAACGGAAATTTAAACTTTAGACCACGGCAGTCTGAGCTTCACCGGGAAGTGAATCGCGCACCAGGGAGTGTCTGAATTTCTGTGTGCGAGGCGGATAAAAGCCTGCCACCTGCCATCTGGCAGGCTATGAATGGCATTTTACAAACGAATTCTGGTAAAGCGATCCTCATAGAGGATCGCGAACTGGTTCATCGCTGCCTTC
>LGTG01000407.1 GCA_001190015.1 Candidatus Burkholderia crenata | reverse complement strand
GCAGGGGTACGGCCTTATGGTCGTCCCCTATGCCGATTAAACACGGGGCGAGTTCAGCCCTCTTGAAAGCAAAATCAGGCAGAATTCGATGGTTAACCCCGGTCGTTGACGCAGCTGGCGGCGCCCCCAACCCATTTTTCTTGAGATATGCGATGAGTATCGAGCAACCCACAATCATCTACACCCTCACCGACGAGGCCCCGCTGCTGGCGACCAGCGCCTTCCTGCCCATCATCCGCACGTTCACCGCGCCTGCCGGAATCCGCGTAACCACTAGCGACATCTCGGTCGCCAGCCGTATCTTGGGCGAGTTCCCGGAATTCCTGACGGAAGAGCAACGGGTACCGGACAATCTGGCCGAACTGGGCCGCCTGACCCTGCTCCCCGAGACCAACATCATCAAGCTGCCGAACATCAGCGCTTCGGTGCACCAGTTGATCGGCGCAATCAAGGAACTGCAGGGCAAGGGTTACAAGGTCCCCGATTTCCCCGAGGAACCGAAGACCGACGCAGAGAAGGTTATCCGCCAGCGTTATTCCAAGTGCCTGGGCAGCGCCGTGAATCCGGTGCTGCGCGAAGGTAACTCGGACCGCCGCGCGCCTGCCGCCGTCAAGAACTACGCTCGCAAGAACCCGCACAGCATGGGCGAGTGGAGCATGGCTTCGCGCACCCACGTGGCCCACATGAAGCATGGCGACTTCTATCATGGCGAAAAGTCCATGAATGTGGACCACGCTCGCGACGTGAAGATGGAACTGGTCACCAAGAGCGGCAAGACCATCGTGCTCAAGCCGAAGGTGTCGCTGCTGGACGGCGAGATTATCGACAGCATGTTCATGAGCAAGAAGGCGCTGTGCGACTTCTATGAAGAACAGATGGAAGACGCGCGCAAGACCGGCGTGATGTTCTCGCTGCACGTGAAGGCCACGATGATGAAGGTCTCACACCCTATCGTCTTCGGTCATGCCGTGAAGATCTTCTACAAGGAAGCCTTCGAAAAGCACGGCAAGCTGTTTGACGAGCTGGGTGTGAACGTCAACAACGGCCTCGTCAACCTGTATGACAAGCTGGAAAGCCTGCCGACTTCCAAGCACGAAGAAATCATCCGCGACATGCATGCGTGCCACGAGCATCGTCCTGAACTGGCGATGGTCGATTCAGCCAAGGGCATCTCGAACCTGCACGCGCCCAACGACATCATCGTGGATGCGTCCATGCCGGCCATGATTCGTATTGGCGGCAAGATGTGGGGCGCCGACGGTCGTCCGAAGGACACCAAGGCCGTGATTCCGGAAAGCACGTTTGCGCGGATCTATCAGGAGATCATCAACTTCTGCAAGACCAACGGCAACTTCGACCCGGTCACCATGGGCACGGTGCCTAACGTTGGGCTGATGGCTCAGCAGGCCGAGGAATACGGCTCGCACGACAAGACGTTCGAAGTGCCGGAAGCAGGCGAAGCGCGCATTGTCGACATCGCCACCGGTGAAGTGTTGCTCACGCAGAACGTGGAAGAAGGCGACATCTGGCGTATGTGCCAGGTCAAGGACGCGCCGATCCGCGACTGGGTCAAGCTGGCCGTCACGCGTGCCCGCAACTCCGGCATGCCGGCCATTTTCTGGCTGGACCCGTACCGTCCGCATGAAGCCGAAGTAATCAAGAAGGTCGAGACCTACCTGAAGGGTCACGACACCAGCGGCCTGGACATCCAGATCATGTCGCAGGTACGTGCCATGCGTTATACGCTTGAGCGTGTCATCCGCGGGCTGGACACCATCTCGGTCACGGGTAACATCCTGCGCGACTACCTGACCGACCTGTTCCCGATCATGGAACTGGGCACCAGCGCCAAGATGCTTTCCATCGTCCCGTTGATGGCTGGCGGCGGCATTTACGAAACTGGCGCGGGCGGTTCGGCTCCTAAGCATGTCAAGCAACTGGTAGAAGAAAACCATCTGCGTTGGGATTCGCTGGGCGAATTCCTGGCGCTGGCGGTGTCGCTGGAAGACCTAGGCATCAAGACCGGCAATACGCGGGCCAAGGTCCTGGCGAAGACGTTGGACGCCGCCACGGGTCAACTGCTTGAGAACAACAAGAACCCGTCGCCCAAGACCGGGCAACTGGACAACCGCGGCAGCCAGTTCTATCTCGCGATGTACTGGGCGCAGGAACTGGCGGCACAAACCGACGACGCGGAACTGGCTGCTCAGTTCGCGCCGCTGGCGAAACGCCTGACGGCCGACGAACAGACCATTGTGGGCGAATTGTCGGCAGTTCAGGGCGAACCGGCGGACATTGGTGGGTATTACAAGCCGGACTCCGAGAAGCTGGAGTCGGTAATGCGCCCGAGCAAGACGCTGAACGCCGCGCTGGCGGCTGCTCAGGCTTGAGGAACTTGATTGGCTTGTAGCCTCTGATCGCCTTCTTCCGGCTGGCGAATTCAACCGGTCGTTGCAACATCTCGAAATTTGGAGATGTTAAATGTGGCGACCGCGGAGCTGGAGCTCACAACAAACCGGGAGGCCAATGATGCCATTGCCGGGCAG
>LGTG01000406.1 GCA_001190015.1 Candidatus Burkholderia crenata | reverse complement strand
AGCTCCGCTGGTCGCTCCATTTAACACCTCCAAATTTCGAAATGTTGCAACGACCGGTTGAATTCGCCATATCGAACATCACGCGCTGACTTCGCGTGTATTGTTCGACGGACTGCGCGCGACAGGGGTCGAGGTATCGCAGAACGGGGTCAAGCGAACGTTCCATGCCGGGCGTGAAGTGCTTTTGTGCGCGGGTGCGGTCGACACGCCAAAGCTGCTGCAACTTTCGGGCATCGGCCCGAAGGAACTGCTCGCCCACCACGGGATTTCCCTCGTGCATGCGCTTCCTGCTGTCGGCCGGAACCTGCAGGATCATCTCTGCGCAAGCTACTACTATCGCGCGAACATGCCTACGCTGAACGGCGATTTTGGTTCGCTTCTCGGCAAGCTGAAATTGGGTCTGCAGTACCTGCTGACGCGCAAGGGGCCACTTGCCATGAGCGTGAATCAGGCCGGTGGATTCTTCAGCATGGACCCGGTCAGCCCGCTTGCGACCTGCAGCTCTACTTCAATCCGTGCCGGCCAACGAGCCGCGGATCGATCGAGATCGCATCGCCGGATGCGAAGGACGCTGCGTTGATTCACGCCAACTACCTGACGACGCAAAAGGACATTGACGAAGTGATCCAGGGCAGCCGGCTGATCCGCTCGATCATGCCGGCCCCGGCGTGTCGCGCGGTCACCAGTGGAAGAAACGCTGCCGGGCGCGTCAGTCGTGTGCCGGATGGCGACGACGCCATCATGCTGCAGTATTTCCGCGAGAACAGCGGCTCGATCTATCACCTGTGCGGTTCGTGCGCGATGGGTCCGGACCCGCAGACTGCGGTAGTGGATGAGCGTCTGCGCGTGCATGGCATCGAAGCTTTGCGTATTGTCGATGCGTCCATTTTCCCGAACGTCACGTCCGGCAACATCAATGCTCCCGTGATGATGGTGGCGGAAAAAGGCGCGCAAAATGATTCTCGCCGATGCCGCTGAACCCTCCTTCGTTAAACGCGAAGCGCTTGCCGCTGCTTCGGCCTGAAGCCACTGCTGGAAAAGCCGCTGCGTTCCGCTTGCACGCTGCTCGGAACGTAGCACGAACCAGTACGATTGCCGCCCTTCCACCTCGACGTCCAGCACTTGCCGCAATTGCCCCGACGCCAGTTCGGCCGCGATCATGCGGCGATCGGCGATGGTAATGCCCATGCCGTCAGTCAATAGCAGCTCATATCGATAAATCGAGCAGGTCGAATTCGTGACCGTTGTCCGTGTCCACACCTTCTATACGCGCAGCGTCCAGCCAGTGTTGCCAGGTCAGGTACCGCTGATCCTCGCCCGATAGAACGTGCAGCAAGGTGAAGCGGTTCAGCTCCACCGGCACGTCCGCTCCTTCACGATCCAGCAATCCAGGCGACGCCACTGCAATGTGGCGTTCGTGCATCAGCAAGGTACTTTCAAGGTTGTTCCATTCGCCATCGCCGAATCGCACCGCGCAATCGAGCCGGTTCGAATCCGCGATGCCGTCGTTCACGCGCGTCGTGATGCTCAGGTCAAGTTGCGGAAACGCTTCGCGCAAGCGCCCGAGACGCGGCACCAGCCAGCGTGCGGCAAAGGTCGGCGGGACGTTGATGCGCAGGCGGTTGACGTCGTTTTTCTGGCTGATCGCGCAGACCGTCAGTTCAATCTTGTCGAAGGATTGCTGCAGCGCACGCAGCAGCACGCGGCCGCTGGGCATGAGGACCAGATGCTGGTGACGGCGGCAAAATACCGTCTCGCCGAGCTGCTCTTCCAGTTGCCGGATCTGCCGGCTGACCGCGCTGCGTGACGTTCAGTAGCTCGGCTGCCACGAGTGAAGCTGTCGGTAGTACCGGCTGCCTCGAAGGCTTTGAGCGCGTTCAGCGCGGGCATTTTACGTTTCACGATGATCTAGACGGTTCGTTTGGCTCTCGACGTGCCGGCGTGCAGCGAGCGGGTGCCCGCGATTCTACTTAACCGGCAGCCCGGGCTGTGTCGAATGATGCTTCCGTCACCGGGTTGGCGCCCTGCTAGGCGCATCATTGTGCCCGAAGCCAGAGCGTGACGCGGCAAGCTGGTGCGCGCGAGTTGACGTGTAAAGCCCGGTGCGTTGCACGCAGCGAAACCCGGTCATCAACGGCGATCGTATGCGCATCCATCCCCGCCGGTGCCTTAAAACCGCGCTGGCAGGCTGAGTGGCATGTCCCTTGCTATTTAAACGCGTACGCTGCATCCACCTCAGGCTCTCATGACTGAAACGATATGGTTTCTCGTCGTTGGCGGTGTGCTTATTTTCATGGGGCTTGCCAGCTCGACGTTCAAGCAACTGCCGATCAGCAGCGCCATGGTGTATCTGGCCATCGGTTTCGGGATAGGCCCGTTCGGCATCGGTCTGCTGAAGATCGATCTGCTGGGCGACGCCGCCCTGCTGCGCCGGATTACCGAAGCCGCCATGCTAGTGTCGCTGTTCGCGATCGGACTGCGCCTGCGCGTGCCGCCCGCCGACCGCATCTGGCTCCTGCCCGTGCGCCTTGGCCTGGTTGCGATGGTGGCGACAGTCGCCATCATGACGCTGGTGGGAGTCTATCTGCTGCACATGAGCTGGGGACCCGCGTTGCTGATAGCCGCCATGCTCGCCCCCACCGATCCCGTACTCGCCCACGACGTGCAAGTCCAGGTTCCAGGAGACGTCGACCTGCTGCGCTTCTCGCTCACAGGCGAAGGCGGACTGAACGACGGTATCGCCCTGCCGTTCGCATTGCTGGGCATTGCGGTATGCAACTACGAGGCATCGCCACAGCAAACGCTGAACTGGCATTTCGCCAGCGATGCCCTCTGAGGTGTCGCCGGCGCATTGGCCGTGGGCTGGCTCTCGGACCCGAAGGTTTTTATGCGCTGGGCCTGATCGCGCTCGCGTACGGTGTGGCCGAATTGATCCATACGTATGCGTTCCTCTCCGTGTTCGCAGCGGGCCTGGCAATGCGGCGCGTCGAGCAAAAAGCCAGTGGTGACAAGTAGGCGCAGGCCTCATCGATCCGAGGACGTCGACGCAACCGCCTCCGATCCCGATCGTGCTCATGCGTTTGTCGCGGAACGGATACTCGGTTTCACGATAGAGCTCGAGCGAATCGCGGAAGTTGCGGTCATGCTGATGGTGGGCAGCGCGCTTGCCAACGTTTGGGACCGACTGTTTATTTACATGGCAAGGCGCCGCCGTGGTCGAGCTTGTTGTTCTTCGTGGCGCGGCCGGTGTCGGTGCAGGCTTCGTTGCTGGGGTCATCGGCGACGCGTTCGCAACGGCTGCTCACCAATTGGTTCGAGATTCGCGGCGTCGGTAATCCTGCATGGCATTACGTCGACGCCGCTGATGAATCGATATAGCGAGTAGTTTGTCAATGTGCCGCTCCCGAACAAACAACCACCCGAGCAGAGTCAGGCCGCCTGGAGTTGCCGGACAACACCCAGCGTGCTCGTCCCCTTCGTACAACGGTCCAAACCGGTTCGCCAGGAACGCTTCCAGCGGCACCTGTTCCTGACGGATAAACCCGCTCTGCGGCAACACGCCTTCACGGAACAGATCCAGTTCCGCGCAGATCGCACCGGCGGTCGTGATCTGGATCGCGCTCATTTCCACGCCGCATACGTTCTTCGCGAAAATCTTGCGCGTGAAAACATCCTGCACAAGGCGCCCGTCGCACATACCCGTTGCCGTGACGAATACCAGAACCACGTCCTGCGCCGTCACCGGTACAGCGCGCCGCAACATCACCTTCAATCCGTCCCGATCACTCGACATGCGCAAGTCGTCGAGCAGGAACTTCATCAACTCGCGATGCCCCGGATAACGCACCGACTTGTAATCCAGCGTCTCCACCTTGCCGGCCAGCGTCTCGCACAACGTGCCGAGCCCACCCGATGTATTGAACGCCTCGTACTCCGTACCATCGAGCGAAAAATGCTCCAGTCCTTCCAGCGACTGCACCCATTGCGTATTGCCGTCGCAGATCGCCTCGCACGGCTGGCAATACTCGTTCGTTGATCAACCCATCGATGCTCCAGGTTAGGTTGTATTTCAACGCGTTGGTCGGGAATTCAGGCAACGCACCAATCCGCATCTTGACTTCGCGCACCTCGGCGAACCGCTTGGCTAGGTCGTGCGCCACGATGCCGATGAACCCCGGCGCCAGGCCGCATTACGGCATGAACGCATGGCTCGAGTCGGCCGCGATCGCGCGGATCGCATGCGTCGCCCGCACGTCTTCAGTCAGGTCGAAGTAATTCACGCCGGCCGCTTTCGCCGCCATCGCCACGGTCACGGGGAGGTAATACGGCATCGCATTGAGGAGCGCATCGAAACCCTGGAGCGCGAGCCGCAGCGCATTGGCATCGGCGGAATCGACGCGGCGGGTGGCAATACCCTGCGCTTCAAGCAACTCGAGCGCGCGGGCGTCGCGGTCAAAAACGACCACGTCATAGTCGCCGGTTTCACGCAGTAAATGAGCAATGCTCTGGCCAATCAGGCCGGCGCCGATGAGGGCTGGCTATTTTCAAGTTATCTCCTTGATGGGCGGTCAATGGGCAAATCTCCGACCACCAATTTAGGAGCGCATGAATATTGATAAAAGACGCAAAATGATGCGGATCGACCGTCAATTTCGACGTTTTGACGATTATTTACGACAAATTGCATGAAATCGCTCAGCGAAGCCTGCCGAAGGGGTCTCTTAACCCAGGCCGCCGCGACCCACCTTGCGGGCAAGAATGATAGATGTCGTCGTACGTTCAATGCCTTCCAGGCTACCGATTTTGTCGAACAGATCGTTCAGCCGGTCCGGGGAATTCGCCCGCAGCCACGCAAGCAACATAGTCGAACTCGCCGCTCACTGCGCAGAGCAGTTGAATCTCGGGCATCCTGGCGAAGCGCTTCTGCACGTCGCGACCATACTTCGGCGCGAGTTTGATGCCCACGTAGGCCTGGATGCTGGCGTCGAGCACGTCTTGTCCCAGCCGCACGCCATACCCTGCTATCACGCCGGTCTTTTCAAGCCGTGCAAGCCGCGCGATCACCGTCGTGCGCGCAACGCCGAGCTGACGCGCAAAGCGCGAACACACTTTCCCTGGCGTTCACCTCCAAGGACGCGACGAGGTTCCGGTCGATGGTCAAGCTGATCGAGGCGCGGCGGTCGCATAAAGCGTGATCCTTTTGTTTGGTTTTGTCTAAATCCGTGAAAGTAATGCATGAAGTCATGCGCGACTTCATGTACGACATCCTGCATAAGGCAAAAGCTTGAAACAGAAAGACATTAAAACACGGCAACATCAAACTGTGTCCGCCCCTGCTTGTTGGTTAAACTCCTACCCCTGCGAACCCGGCTTGCTCTTTCAGCACGTTTTTTTCGCAGACGTATCGGTTGTAAGCAGTTGTGGTAACCAAACAAAGCAGCGGCACGCGCTAACGTGATATTAATAAATAGCGCCGTCGGCCAAACATCACACGTTGTCTTTTCGTGTATTGCTTGCCCCTTCTTAATGGACCCAAGGTGTCACTCATGAAAAAAACATTCGTTGCACTGGCTGCCTTGCTGGCCCTTTCCACCGCGTTCGCCCAATCGTCCGCACTGGTAGCGCCTGCTGGCGCAGCAGGCGCATCGGCACCGGCCATTGCACACGCCCAGGCACGTGAGGCGCGCGTCGAGCAGCGCATTTCGGAACTGCATGCCAAGCTCAAGATCACCCCGGCCCAGGACGAGCAATGGAACAAGTTTGCCGACGTCATGCGCGACAATGGTCACACCATGGGTGAGCTGTACCGTCAACGCATAGCGCTGGGCGACAACACGAGCGCGCTCGACGACATGAAACAAACAGTATGAGCAGACCACCCAGGCGCACGCGGACGGCACGAAGCGTCTGGTCGAGGCCTTCGAGCCGCTTTATGCGAGCCTTTCACCCGAGCAGAAGAAACTCGCCGACGCAAGCTTCCACCAGTCGGGCAAGCAGGGAGAGCACAAGGGACGTGCGCCGCATCGCAAGGCGCCGGCAGCCGCAGCGGCTGATGGCGCTTCGACCACAAAACCTTGAGCCTTGCGGTAACGGCTTGATCAGAAGAGACTGGACTTCACGCGGGTTATCCAGGTGAAATCCGTGAAAAAGCGCTCGTATCGTGGTACTTAGGTTCAAGTAGTCCTTGCAACACCATCATTTAGGTTGCGAATATTAACTCTTCAAACGCCTCGGCTGGTGTCTTCTAAT
>LGTG01000405.1 GCA_001190015.1 Candidatus Burkholderia crenata | reverse complement strand
AAGACCGTTCTGCAGAACAAGATCGTTTCGCATTTCTGATCGGCGCCGCCATCTGGCGTCGCTTTCTGACCGCCGTTCACATGAAGGCTTCGCTGTTTTTTATTGCTCCCGGATAAGGCTCACTTCAAGCTCCCGGGAAAGCTCCCCGTGATCGCTGGGCACGCTCCCGAATAGACTCACCGCTAGTATCCCGAAGGTCCTCACCGGTCGCCGTCACTCGATCTCGCAAAAAAACGGAAGGCCTGGACAGTTGATTATGGTATTGCCAACATGATAATTTATAAGGATAACTATATATTTAGGAACCACCTGGGCAATGAAAAGGACAATTCAGCTCTCGTGACAGTCCGCGGCGGATTTCCTCAGGGCGGCCGCGTCTGGAGCTGATTCAGACCCGAAAGCGTTGAACGTGGTTCAATTCTAAGTGTATATTACAAACGCGTCCAAGTATCGATATACAGATAATGTTATCACGGATGTGAAAACTGCAGTGCGCGTCTTTGACGTGATCAACCTCTTTGCCGAAGTCCGGCAACCGATGATCTACAGCGAGATTGCGCGTCGAACCCAAATCCCTTTGTCGAGTTGTCATGCGCTTTTGCAGACGATGGTGGCGAAGGGTTATCTCTACGCGCCAGGCGTAAAAGCGGGGTACTACCCGACCCAGCGCCTGTTGCATGTCGCACGCGACATTTGCAGCGAGGATCCGCTGACGCTGCTGTTCCAGCCCCTGCTCACGGCATTGCGTGACGCGACGGGTGAAACGGCGGCGCTTGCGACGCTCGCGGGCACGCGGGTTGTTTATCTGGACGTCATGGAATCGCGTCAGAAGATTCGCTACAGCGACGAACCCGGTGGTTTTATGCTCGTCCATGCCAGCGCGGCAGGCAAGGCGCTGCTAGGCGCGTTGCCTGTCGACGCGCGTCGGCGCCTGCTCGACAGTTGTGAACCGCTGAGTGCATCGACGGATGGTTCGGTGATCGATCGCGCGTTGCTCGAAGTGGAAGTGGAGCAGGGCGTGACGCTCGGCTGGCATCGTTCGACCGGAGAAAACGTCGAGGATGTGGCGGGGCTTGCAAAGGGATTCTCGATCCATGGCGAAGCGTTTGCGCTCGTTATCTATCGGCGGCCCGAAGGCGCGCTTGCTGAAGAACCAGGAGCACGCGGTCGCGGCGCTCCTCGATATTTTCGATCGGATACCACAGATGTTGATCGGCTAGTGGCTGGGAAACCATGGTCCTGCAGGAGAACAAGATGCAGGATCAGAGGCGCTGGAAGAACAGGCCAGACGGTTCGAACTGGGGTGATTTTGGCTCCGACGATCAACTCGGACGACCGAACCTGATTACCCCGGAACAGGTGCTGAAAGGCGCGCGCGAAATTCGAGCGGGCCTGAGTTTCTGCCTGTCGCTGCTGCTCGATTATCCCAGCGACAGCAAGCTGAATGTACGTCGTCATTCGCCGGTTTTGCGGCCTACGACGAAGGACGGTTTGCCCTACGTGAACTTCCCGTTCGCGCGCATGGAGGAGCAGGCAACCGATGTGGTCAGCGACGATCAGGTCTTGATGAGCCTGCAATATTCCACCCAATGGGACTCGCTCGCGCATGTGGGCGCGCTCTTCGACGCCGACGGCGTGGCCGAGAGCATCTACTACAAAGGCTACAAGGCGAACACGGATGTAGTCGGGCCCATGGAATACCGTTGCGACGACGCGTTCGCGCCGCACGCCTGCGGTAATGAACATAGCCATGCGGAAGCGCTCGACATTGAAAATCTCGCGGTAAAGGGCATGCAGGGGCGCGGCATTCTTGTCGACCTCGTCGCGCATTACGGACGCGAGCATTGCACCGTGGGTTACGATGACCTGATGTTCGCCATCGATGCAGACAAGTTACAGATCGATCGCGGCGACATGTTGCTGCTGCGCACGGGTTTCGCCGAACTGGTGCTGGAAATGAACCGTCATCCCGATGAAGCCGTGCTCAACAGCCAGTGTTGCGCACTCGACGGCCGCGATCAGCGGCTGTTGCAGTGGCTGACCGATTCGGGAATCGCGGCGCTGGTTGCGGACAACTATGCAGTCGAGCATTATCCGGCGCGTCCCGCGGAAGGCCACTATCCGCTGATGCCGCTGCATCACCATTGTTTGTTCAAGCTTGGCTTGCCGCTCGGCGAGCTCTGGTACCTGCGCGATCTGGCGGTCTGGCTGTGCGCCAACGCTCGCTCGAATTTTTCATGCTGACGGCGCCGCCGCTGCGTTTGCCGGGCGCGATGGGTTCGCCCGTGACGCCGATCGCAACCGTCTGATTTCCTAACAGGCTGTTGAAATTGGGTACCGTGTAAGCGGGGTTTGAGGCTTGCAATTACCCATATTTTTCTACGATTATCTATTAATAATGAATCCTTTATATATTAATGTCGTTGCAAGATTAGTTGATCTCAAGCTGGAGGATTTCGTCCTGGCGGCTCACCCGCTGAGACCATTTCGACTGCTGGTCAACGATGCGCTGAAACGGCTCAACGGGCTGTTTGGCGTCATCTAGG
>LGTG01000404.1 GCA_001190015.1 Candidatus Burkholderia crenata | reverse complement strand
CCTCGGCACGCCGGTCGACCATCTACCGGGAACTGCGCGTGTTGGGAGCGTCTGCTGAGATCGCGCGATAGGTGGCGGCAAACAGTCGCCACTGATGGCACAATAGCGGCAAGCTACTCAACAGCGTGTTGCCCATCGCCTACTTTGGCCAGTTGAGTTTGCCTCGACTCATAATCTCAAGGTGCGGACCCGCATGCCGGGTGGTATGGCAGGGGTACGGCCTTATGGTCGTACCCTATGCCGATTTGCGGCTGCGAATAGCTCGAAGACGCTTTGATAAGCGGTCGTGCAGCGTGCATGGAAGCATCATGCATGCGTCGAGCGGACGTATGAATCTATGTGGCTAAATTCATTGTGCGGCTGAATTCACCCAGTTGAATTCAGCCAAGGCAAGCGCAAAAAGTCCACACGATATTTACCATCCAGGCTCTCGAATCCTGGATGTATGGGCGCAGTCGATACAGTTCGCTACACCTTGAATTGATCGGCTAATCGAACCGCAAATCAACCGCCGGGCTAGGGCACAAGGGCCGGTACTGAGAGTCCGGCCTGCATCCGGGACGGTTCCAATACGCCCCCGGCTTACTCGGCGCTTCGATCGAACCGGGTCGACCTGCAAGCCGCCGTTCAGACGTACAACACCATCAATAGAATTTCTCGGGCAATTGTGCGCGACGGATCTGCTTGCGCAGGCGAGCGACGGCAGCAGCTTTCTTGCGCTTGCGCTCGGTGGTAGGCTTTTCATAAGCCATACGCGACTTCAGTTCCTGAATCAGGCCGGTATGTTCGACGGTGCGGCGAAAGCGGCGCATGGCGACGTCGAAAGGCTCGTTTTCTTTCAACAATACTTTAGTCATTGATATCTCAGTTGGTCTGGCTATGCCAGAAAATTGGGCAAAAGGTAATTATACACTTTTTGGAGCTTTAATTACAGGCTGGTGAACAATGGGACGCACTTCGCCGTTCGGGAACGCCATCGTATGTCTTTGATAAAAGACAACAATCCCGGATTACCCGGGTGGCGGCTTACGGTCATCGGCCGTTTGTGCAAAGGCGCACCGGGCCCAATTCGAAACCTCAAAAGCCCCGGCCGCGACCCGGTTTTGTGGCGGCGGAATCCGGAATTTCCAGGAAATCCACTTGATCGACGATCAGGTCGGACGTTGGCAGTGCCACGCACGGCAGAATCCAGCCGTCGGTTTTTTCGTCCGCACTCAGACCCAGCCAGTCGATACGATACTGCACGGTGCCATCGACCAGGCGGCACAGGCACGCGCGGCACGTGCCATTGCGGCACGAACTCGACAAGCGTAGCCGGTCAAGCGCGGCGGCTTCGAGGATCGTGGTCTGCTCGGTCGACGCGAAGCTTCGCCCCGAGGGCAGCAGCGTGATCGTGAAAGAGCGTGGACGGTCAGCGGTGCTCATGATGCTTACGGCGCTCGGGTAATGGCCGCGTGGCCGTGGGTAAGGTCGCGGATAACGTCGGCGGCCTGATCGCGTACGGCAAGCGGCATCCGGATCGACAGGCGGACGGTCATGCCGTAGCCGGGTTCATCGAATGCAGGCCTTCCTGTTCAACCCAGCGCCGCACACGGGCTTCGTCGGCGTAATCCACTTCCACTTGCAACAGGCCGAGCGCCACGCGTTCGATGCGTTCGGCCAGTTGCATCGCGGTTGCAATGGCGTCGGTGTAAGCGCGCACCAGACCGCCTGCACCGAGCTTTATACCGCCGTAGTAGCGCACCGACGGCAGCCAGCACACCCGTCCACTTCATGGTGGCGCAGCACCTCCAGGATCGGCCGGCTGTGCCGGAAGGCTCGCCATCATCGTCCGACATGCCGGATTCGCCGCCCGCCAGCAGCGTCCAGCAAGACATGCGTGGCACCGGGGTGCAGGGCGCGCAGCGTATCGAGTTCGAGCATTGCAGCGGCGCGATCGGCGACAGGTTATTGCCAGCGCGATAAAACGGTTTTTGCGAATGTCGATTTCGGCACTGACACGGCGGCGGCGAGGGTGTAAGTGGGCAACTAAAGCTCAGACTGTAAGAGAGGCGACCGGAAAGTCGTGATGCAATGGTATGGCGAAAGGACGCGGCGGCCACGAACTATCCCGGGATAAACCGCGAGTGCCTGATAGCGTGCCTCATTTCTGCGGAACCAATGCCTTGTCTTCGCCGAGTGACCGTTGCATGAGCACCGTGTCCACCCATTGGCCGTGTTTGTAGCCCACCTTGCGCAGTACGCCGACATGATCGAATCCAAGGCGTGCATGCAGCGCGATCGACCCGGCATTGACGCTGCCAATCACCGCCACGAGTTCGCGCCACGGTCCCGCGTCGCAACGTTCGATCAGCGCCGTCAGCAGCGCGAGACCGAGATCGCGCCCACCGAAGCCATCGGCTATGTAAATCGAATCCTCGATCGTGTGCCTATACGCCGACCTCGGCCGATACGCGGTCGCATACGAGTAACCCACCACCACGCCACCCATTTCAGCCACGAGGTAAGGCAGGCCGGCACCGGTGATTGAAGCGTGCCGACGACGCATTTCGTCGGCGTCCGGCGGTATTTCCTCGAAGGTCGCCAGCGCATGCAGCACGTAGTGGGCGTAAATGCGGGTGATCGTATCGAAATCGGCGGCTTTCGCGTCGCGGATTGTGAGAGCGGTGGCTTTGTGCAATACCATCGGGTACCTCCATGGTTTTGGCGTTGATCGGATGATGAGAAAAGTCATCATCAGGAGGTTCGATTTTCTCACGAGTATCGGACTCATCCGCCATTTGCCAGATGTCTGCACACTCGCGCGGAAAAAGCATCGAGCCGGCGTGCGCCAGCCTACCAAAGCAACCAATTCCTGGGCCGCGAACATTGAAGCCCGGTGCGCCCCGCCGCTAAACTGGGCCGTTTGCCGGGACGACGCCAGAACGATCTGGAACTAACCCTGGATCCAGGCAAGGCGAGATGTAAAACAGGGATACGGTTGTCAGCCATGTGGATACGATTGACGGCACGAACAACCGGACCACGAACTAACGGCGCGAGCAACCCAGCCTTGACGAAACCGCGCATGACACAGCAGATGTCATCAGGTGCCTCATTAAAAACTATTATGCAGAGCGTATTCAACGCAAAGGCGTCGCGAAATGGAATGCGCACGATGATCACGTTCAGATACAGCGGGCGCGTAGCGTTCCTGGCGGGTATCGTGCTGATCGCCGCTTTGCTGCCGGGGGTGTTGTGCGTCCTGTTTGCGCCGGGCGTGGATGAACGTGTCGCCGCAGCCCGGGAAGCCGCTGCGCTCGAGAGCTATGTCGTACGTATGGTCGATACCGGTGCAATCCACTTGATCGGCAACACGTCGGTGGCCGCACCGTCCAGGCCGTTTGTCTAGTTTCCGGTACCCCGATTCGCCGCCATGGCGATGCTCCCGAATCCCAACACGGCCCGTCGTGGCTACGAATCAGCAAAGGCGGCAAGCGCGGCAAACGTCGTAAACACATACATCGGATGCGACCTTCAGCGAACGCCTGCGCGCGTTGCCCTGGACCTGGCTGCTGGCAGGCGTCGCGGGCGGCCTGACGCTCTCCGCATGGCTGGGCCTGTTGATGGTGCGCCGTCTCTCGCCGGTCGGCCAGCTTAGCGACGCCCGCAGGCATCAGTTCATCGTCGCGTATCAGCCGATTGTCGACCTCGCCACGCGCCGCTGTATTGGCGCGCTGAAGCGCTC
Organism: Candidatus Burkholderia crenata; assembly: GCA_001190015.1. GTDB lineage: Bacteria > Pseudomonadota > Gammaproteobacteria > Burkholderiales > Burkholderiaceae > Caballeronia > Caballeronia crenata. The sequence goes on along the minus strand of LGTG01000404.1, from coordinate 4,209 downwards.
GTGCGCTGAAGCACCAGAACCGGATCGTACGCCCCGCACTTCATCCCGCTCGCGGAACATCACGGCCTGATCCAGGCCATCACCGACCAGGTATTCGACACCATCATGCTCGAACTCGGCGAGTTCCTGCAGCGGTACCGCGAGCTCTACGTGTCGATCAACCTGAGCGCGCCGGACCTGACTTCGCGGCGGTTCCTGGAGCGGCTGACGTCGGCGCTTGCGGCCGGGAACATCGCGCCGCAGCAGATCCGGATCGAGGCGACCGAACGCTGTTTTCTCGACGCCGACGCCGCGAAGGAAGTGATCCAGGCGTTCCGCGACGCGGGGCATCCCGGTGTATATCGACGACTTCGGGACGGGTTATTCGAGCCTTTCGCACCTGCAGAATTTCCAGGTGGACGCGCTTAAGATCGACAAGTCTTTCGTCGATACCGTCGGTCAGGACGTGGCATCCAGCAGCGTGGCGTCGCACATTATCGACATGGCGCTGACGCTGCAGGTCCAGGTGGTGGCCGAAGGGATCGAGCGGGAAGGAGCAGGCGTGTTACCTGCGCACGCGTGGCGCTCAATTCGGGCAAGGCTGGCTCTTTTCCGCGCTGCTGACAGCGCCGGATTTTATTCGCAGGCGTGGTGTCGCCGGGAGAGTTCCTGCAGATCGTGATCAACGGCAGCGCTTATAAATGGCTTGGCCCGCTGTCCACGCTGATCGCCACGCTCGACGACGTACTCGACTCCATCGACGATAAAGACGCCACGCCCGACACCCGCATCGACATGGGCGCACATGTTCGGCGCGAAGGGTTGCAACGCCGCTTTCAAAGCCCAATTTCTGCCGATGCTGCAAACCAGTCCCGAGGTTGCGATAGCCAATGGCCGCGTGGCACAGCAAGTGCGGGCCGTGATGCCCACGCCCATGCCCGCCGCAAAGGACTGAGCATTGACCGTTGGCTCGCCGGCCGAGCCGAGGGCGTTTGTTTGTCCCTATGCCTGCCCGCCGGCAGCTTTCGGTAGAATCCGCAGCCATGATCGACAGAGGGCCGGGTTTCAGACCGGTCAGACCCACTTTCCGAGGAGAATGCGTTGGACTCATCCGCACAAAATGCTGCATCGACCGCTGCGCAAAACGCCGCGGTCAAACTCGTTGCCCCCGATATCCACAAACGTTTCGGCGAGAACGAGGTGCTCAAGGGCGTCTCGCTCGCAGCCAACCCCGGCGATGTGATCAGCATCATCGGGTCAAGTGGCTCGGGCAAAAGTACTTTCCTGCGCTGCATCAACTTCCTGGGACGACCGAACGCCGGCGAGATCATCGTCGACGGCGAGCCGGTAAGCACCAAAACCGATCGCATGGGCAACCTCGAAGTCGCGGACCACAAGCAGTTGCAGCGCGTGCGCACGAAGCTCGCGATGGTGTTCCAGCACTTCAATTTGTGGCGCACATGACGTCGATTGAAAACGTCATGGAAGCGCCCATGCACGTGCTTGGGTTATCGAAAAAGGAGGCGAGCGAACGCGCGCGCGAATGCCTGGAGAAGGTCGGGCTGGCGCCGAAGGTGGAGAAGCAATATCCGTCGCATCTGTCGGGCGAGCAGCAGCGGGTCGCCATTGCCCGGACGCTCGCCATGCATCCCGACGTGATGCTCTTCGATGAACCCACCTCCGCGCTCGATCCCGATCTGGTGGGAGAAGTGCTGAAAGTGATGCAGAAGCTGGCCGAAGAAGGCCGCACGATGATCGTCGTGACGCACGAGATAGGCTTTGCGCGCAATGTATCGAATCATGTAATGTTTCTGCATGAGGGACGCACCCGAAGAGGAGGGCGCGCCAGCTGACGTGCTTAGCACGCCCAATAGCGAGCGGCTGCGGCAATTCCTGTCCGGCAGTCTCAAGTAAGGCTGGACTCATCAGCGCGGGCTCCGGCATGGCTGCGAGACTCCGGCGTAGCGATCGGCGTGATCGCTACGCGTCCGATCGCGTCTAGCGTGCACTATGCAGCGGCGGCCCGGACGCCGATGTCTTGCGACTGACTTACGAGCGTAAATGCCCTCGAATACCATGAAACCTTGTCGCGTTCCCGCAAGACGCGGCGCCCGCGCGCGCCTACTATCTAATAATAACGATGTGTAAGCTGAAACATAAGCTGGAATACCCGAACAAGCAAAGGAGCGATTCATGACGGATCTCCATGTAACGCGCGGTACGTTCGACGAAGTGATGGTGCCTCTTTTCTCCCCGGCGAATTTCGTGCCGGATCGCGGCCTCGGTTCGCGCGTGTGGGATACGGAAGGTCGTGACTATGTCGATTTCGCCAGCGGGATAGCGGTGACGGCGCTGGGTCATGCGCATCCCGAACTGCTGAAAGTGCTCCACGATCAAGGTCAGAAGCTCTGGCATATTGGCAATGGCTACACCAACGAGCCCGTGCTGCGGCTTGCAATTCACCTGACCAACCTGACCTTCGCCGACCGCGCGTTCTTCGCGAATTCCGGCGCCGAAGCGAACGAAGCCGCGCTGAAACTCGCGCGCCGTTACGCTATCGACAACACCGGTCCGCAGAAAGTCCAAATCATTTCGTTCACGCAGTCATTCCACGGCCGGACGCTGTTCACCGTCAGCGTAGGCGGCCAGCCGAAATATGCCGAAGGTTTCGGCCCGACGCCGCAAGGCATCACGCATCTTCCCTATAACGACCTGGCCACCGCCCGTGCAGCAATCGGTCCGCAAACCTGCGCAGTGATTGTCGAGCCGGTGCAGGGCGAAGGCGGCGTGTTGCCCGCCGATTCCGCGTTCCTCCAGGGTTTGCGCGAAGCCTGCGACCAGCACGGCGCACTACTGATTTTTGACGAGGTACAAACGGGCGTGGGCCGTACCGGCTCGTTCTACGCATACATGGGCTACGGCGTGACGCCGGACATCCTCACGACCGCGAAGGCGCTTGGCAACGGCTTCCCGATCGGCGCGATGCTGACCACGGACAAGATCGCCGCGCATTTCAAGGTCGGCGTGCACGGAACGACATACGGCGGCAATCCGCTGGGCGCGGCTATTGCGGACAAGGTGGTTGAATTGATCAGCGACCCTGCCGTGCTCGAAGGCGTGCAGCAACGTAGCGTTGCGATCAAGGCACATCTGAAGCGCATCGATGAGCGTTTCTCCGTGTTCAAGGAGATTCGCGGCAAGGGTCTCCTGATCGGCGCCGAACTCGACGATGCCTACAAGGACCGCACGAAGGACGTGCTCAACGCCGCCGCGAAACACGGCGTGATCATGCTGATCGGGGGGCCGAACGTGCTGCGTTTCGCGCCGTCCCTGATCATGCCGATGGCCGATCTCGACGAAGGTTTTGCGCGCATCGAAAAGGCTATCGCCGACGTAGTGCATTGAACGTGCGCACTTCGGCATCTTCTCTAAACCAACGGAACCGCCGATGCTAATCGTCCGCCCCGCAAGACTCGCCGATCTCGACGCGCTCGAACGGATGGCGCACGCCGCGCATCCGGTGCTGCACTCGCTGCCGCGTGACCGTCATGTGCTGGAAACGCGCGTTGGGCTCTCCGAAGACTCGTTTCGCGCGGAAGTCGAGTTTCCGGGCGAGCTGCTTGGCACGTCGAGTATCGTCGCGTCGGCGGGTTATTCGGAGCCTTTCTACGCGTTCCGTAACGACGCGCTGATCCACGCACTCTTCGGCCGCGACTTTGAGCAGGTCGAGCTGGAATTGGGCGGCCAGAGCCGTACGTTTATTGCAGAGGTGATGCCGAGTTATCCGCTTTACGTGCCGCTGTTGCCGCCTGAAGCGCAAAGAGTGTTGGGGGAGCCGGACGACGGCGCGTTGCTCGCGTATGACATCCATCTTGAAGGAGGTTTCGAGCCGGATCGTTTCGTCGATATCTTCGATGCAGGCCCGGTCCTGACCGTCGCGGTGGATCGCAGCGCGTCCGTACTGGCGAACGAAGTTCGCGCCGTGCGGACGGCGCAGGATGACACGGGCGCGTCGGGTACGCCGTACCTGATTGCAGCCGGCGGCGCGCACGCGTTTCGATGCGTTTTGGTTAACCTGCCTTCCTCGCTTACGACTGGTGCGCCGCTGTCCGCGGAACTGTGCAAGGTTTTAAGCGTGAAAGATTCCGATACGGTTCGTTATGCTTAGGTTAAAGCAGTCATTGCAACACCATCATTTAGGCTGCGAATATTAACTCTTCAAACGCCTCG
>LGTG01000403.1 GCA_001190015.1 Candidatus Burkholderia crenata | reverse complement strand
GGCACATCGACCTTTGTTGCGAGCCCACCCCGCGGTCGCCCCATTTAACATCTCCAAATTTCGAGATGTTGCAATGACCGGTTGAATTCGCCGATCATTTCTATCCTGAGATCATCGATCCTGAAACCGGTGAGGTCTTGCCGGACGGCGAACTAGGCAAACTCGTGTTCACTTTGCTGACCAAGGAAGCGCTGCCAATTGTCCGCTACCGGACTCGCGATCTCACTCGCCTTTTGCCGGGCAGCGCGCGAACGATGCTCCGGATGGAAAAAATTACGGGGCGTTCAGACGACGTGATGATCGTGCGCGGCGTGAATGTATTTCCCACGCAGATTGAAGAGCTGCTGCTCAAACAACACGCGCTCGCGCCGCATTATCAGATCGTGCTGACGAAGGAAGGTCCGCTCGATGTGCTTACGCTGAATGTAGAGCCCTGTCCTGAAACGGCCCCGAACGCGAGCGTTCTCGATCAGGCCAAAGCCGCGCTCGCTTACGACATCAAGGCGTTAATCGGTGTCAGTGCAGTGGTTCAGGTGCTGGATGTGAATGGTATTGAGAGGTCCGTCGGAAAGGCTTGGCGGGTGATCGATCGACGGAAAGCGGCGAGCTGATTCTGCATCCGCCTTCAGCCGGTCGAAGCCGACGCTTATTACGCGAGCGGTACCCGCATTCGAGATTCCAGCTAATCCGCGATTGATCGATCCGCCGAAAACCTCGAGTCGATTGGGCAAGCACCGGCCAAGCCGGCGCTTGTAGCTTGTAATTACCTTCGCAACGTCTTCAACCCACGTGGTTACGAATTCGGTAGCAGCAGCCACATCCGGCCGGCCTGCTTCATCCGGCCGGCGAGATCCCCGGCGTCGTCGCCCAGGCCCCAGAAATAATCCGCGCGCACGCCGCCCTTGATCGCGCTGCCGGTGTCCTGAGCGAACACCAGCCGGTTCATCGGCGCATTGCTCAATGGGCGAGTGGTCTGCAAGAAAACCGGCGTACCAAGCGGGATAGAGGAAGGATCGACCGCAATCGAGCGCTCGGGCGTAAGCGGAACACCCAGCGCGCCAACCGGTCCGGTGCCCACGCCGGCCGCCAGCGTTTCCGTTCCAGGCATCTCGCGGAAGAACACAAAGCGCGGATTGACGTCGAGCAACGCATCGACACGCGACGGGTTCGCTTTCGCCCACGCCTTGATACCTTGCATCGTGGCCTGTGCAGGCGTGAGTTCACGCCGATCCAGCAGCTCACGTCCGATCGATTTGTATGGCTGGTTGTTAGTCCCCCCAAACCCGACGCGCATCGTGGTCACGTCTTCCATCACGACTTGTCCCGAGCCCTGGATCTGCAGGAAGAACGCTTCGATAGGATCGTCGACCCACACCAGTTCGTTGCCGTTCAACACGCCCGAACTTTCAAGCTGCGCTCGCGTTGGTAACGTGGTGCCGAGTTTGAACCGATACGGCCATCGATACAACGGGTACTGATAAGGCCCGTGTCGAGTCCGCGCACCACGCAGCAACGGTTCGTAGTAACCGGTCACGAGACCGTCGAGCGTACCATCGGTGTTGGCCAGCTGGAATGGTGTGAAGTACGCCTCGAAGAATTCACGGGCAGTGTTCATGTCGAGGTCGTCGAGCCGTTGCGCCGCCGCGCACGCCCGGCGCCACGCTGGCTGTTGCGCGAGACAACTGCAGTTCTGGCGCATCGCGGCAGTCGCGCCGAGCAGTGAATCGTCCTGCCAGCCGGGCACTTGCTGCCAGCTAACCGCCGTCAGGCGGTTAGCCGCGCGTTGTCCCGTGATGATCGGCGCACCAGTCGGCGGCGCAAGATATCCGGACTTGGTGGCCCCCCCGCCGCACGAAGCGAGCAGGACGGCTGCGGTGAGCGACGCCGTCCATCCTGCCAATCCGGCAAGCGAGCGAGTGAAACGCAAGCAGCATAACCGCACGCGTTTTGGCGCTGGTTCAATGCAGCGTACGCGGCATGTGCAGTGCAAATTCAGCAATCGGTGCCTCGAAACGCTCGCCGTCTTCGGCTACGCAAAAATACGAGCCGCGCATTGTGCCAACGGGCGTCGCAATGACCGCCCAGCTTGTGTACTCGAATTTCTCGCCCGGCGGCAGCAACGGTTGATTGCCGACCACGCCAAGTCCCTTTACTTCCTGAACCACGTCGTCGCTGTCAGTGATGATCCAGTGGCGCGAGATCAGTTGTGCCGCGACCTGGCCCGTGTTCCGGATGGTCAGAGTGTAGGCGAACACAAACTGGTGGGCGTCCGAATCCGATTGTTCAGGGAGATATTGCGTCTGGACGGATACGCTGAATTCATACTGGCTCATCGCTTTTCCAATTCAAAAATGTGCTGCGCGGGTTCTAACCCCTAACCCCTGGCCCTCTCAAAGATAGAGGTCCGGCGCGGGTTGCGCGAATTTGCGTGAATGTCAGCAGGTGACGCATTCTGCTTGATGCAGCCGGTGCCCGCAACAGAACGCCGCTGCTTGCAAGGGTTTTGTCAAGCGCGCGAAACACCCGCGGGAGGCCGCAGGACGGGACGCAGGCCATTCGGGCGGCGGTCAAAAAGGTCGTCTCACTGTAAAATACATTTTCCGCTTGCAACCGGCCGACGTCATGACGCAATTTCGTCTGTCCCCCAGTATTTTGTCCGCCGACTTTGCCATTCTCGGCAAAGAAGTCCGCAACGTGGTCGCCGCCGGTGCGGACTGGATCCACTTCGACGTGATGGACAACCATTACGTCCCGAACCTGACAATCGGCCCCATGGTCTGCGAGGCGCTGCGCCCGCATGCGGATGTGCCTATCGACGTGCATCTGATGGTGCGCCCGGTCGATCGTATCGTGCCGGATTTCGCAAAAGCCGGAGCCAATGTGATCAGCTTTCATCCGCAAGGTTCGGATCATATCGATCGCACGCTGTCGCTAATACGCGATCACGGCTGCAAGGCCGGTCTGGTTTTTAATCCGGCCACTTCGCTTAGTCATCTCGACTACGTGATGGACAAGGTCGACCTGGTGCTGATCATGTCCGTGAATCCGGGCTTTGGCGGCCAGTCGTTCATTCCTGAAGCGCTCGTAAAATTGCGCGAAGCGCGCCGGCGTATCGACGAATACCGCGAGCGGGCCGGACGCGAGATTCATCTCGAAGTGGACGGCGGCGTCAAAATCGACAACATCCGGGAAATCGCGGAAGCTGGCGCGGATACGTTCGTGGCCGGATCGGCCATTTTCGGCCACCACAATTACCACGACGTTATCGCGCAAATGCGCGCCGAGCTGGCCAAAGTGAATACCGGAGAAGCGCGATGAGCGAACTCACGGCGGAGCTTCCGGCGTTCACGAACAAGACGCTGCGCGCGGCGATCATCGACCTGGATGGGACAATGATCGACACCGCCGACGACTTCGTCGCCGCGCTCAACGGCATGCTGGCGCGTATCGGCACAAAAGCCGCAGACAGGAACGAAGTCATTGGCATAGGAAAGGGCTCGGAGAACCTGATCCGCAGTGTGCTGGCCGTACGGTTTTCAGCGCTGGAAGCAAGTACGAAGTTCGAAGATGCTCTCGCGATCTATCAGACAGAATACGCACGTATCAACGGACAGCGCTCCTCCCTCTATCCCGAAGTCACGGAAGGCCTGAAAGCGCTACGGGATCTCGGTTGGCCGCTGGCGTGCGTGACGAACAAGCCGCACAGGTTCGCTGTCGAATTGCTGGCGAAATTCGGCTTGGCCGAATACTCCAAGGTGGTACTCGGCGACGATTCCGTCCCGCAAAAAAAGCCGGATCCGGCTCCCATGCTGATTACCTGCGAGCGGCTTGACGTGCTGCCGCGCGAAGCCTTGGCTATCGGGGATTCGGAGAATGACGCGCTGGCGGGCCGTGCGGCAGGCATGGCGACACTTACGGTGCCTTACGATTACAACCACGGTAAACCCGTGCACCTCGTGAAATCCAATGGTATAATTTCTTCCCTGCTAGCTGCCGCACAGGCAATAGCAGCAGCCATAGTCGCGCCCGCTGCACCCGGCGCGACAACATCGACTGACTAGTTCAATCCTCATGTTTCTGAACAAAAAACGAAATCTGAGCAGCATCGACCGGGGAGCCTGGCCCTGGCGTCGCTGGTCGCGCTAACCTCGCCCGAGGGTCGCTGAAGTTCGTCTTCGGCAACCGTTTTTTGTTTCGCTGCGCATTCCGCGCACCGATCCCACCGACATCTTTTACCTTGATGCCTGGCCTGATCCACATCATCCGCTGCGCCTAAACTTCGTTTTGTGGCCGTACCGTGTTAGCAACGCGGCTACAGTCCGAACGATCGGGACAGCGATTGAAGCATCAGGCAATGCACAAACGAAGCCGACGGTGGGAATCGCGCTGTGCGGTAAATTGTCCGCAACGCTCAGAGCGTGCTCGATGTCGCCAAACCCAACAAGCGACACGTAAAGGATCAGAACATGACCGAACTCGAATTCCAATCGCTGGCGAATGAAGGTTTCAACAGCATTCCGCTGATCGCCGAGGCGCTGGCCGACCTCGAAACGCCGCTTTCGCTTTATTTCAAGCTAGCTCAAACCGAGCGCAATGGCGCCAACTCGTTCCTGCTGGAGTCGGTGGTGGGTGGCGAGCGCTTCGGGCGTTATTCGTTTATCGGCTTGCCGGCCCGCACCATGATTCGCGTGCAAAACGGCGTGTCGGAAGTGGTGAAGAACGGCAACGTCATTGAAACAAGTGAAGCTGATCCGCTGACGTTTATTGAAGCATTCCAGAAGCGCTTCAAGATTGCGCAGCGCCCGGGACTGCCGCGTTTTTGTGGCGGTCTCGCCGGGTATTTCGGTTACGACGCCGTGCGTTATATCGAAAAGAAGCTGGCTCATTCGGCTCCGCGCGACGATCTCGGCCTATCCGATATCCAGTTACTGCTGACCGAGGGAATGGCCGTTATCGATAACCTCGCCGGCAAACTCTATCTGATTGTCTACGCCGACCCGACCACGCCCGAAGCCTATACAAAAGCCAAACAGCGCCTACGTGAATTGCGCGCCCGTTTGCGCACGACCGTGCAGCCGCCGGTGACGTCGGCGAGCGTGCGTACGGAGACGTATCGCGAGTTTGCGAAGGACGATTACCTGAACGCGGTACGCAAGGCGAAGGAGTACATCGCTGTGGGCGAATTGATGCAGGTTCAGGTCGGCCAGCGGCTGGTGAAGCCGTTCCGCGATAACCCGCTCTCGTTGTATCGCGCGTTGCGTTCGCTGAATCCATCGCCGTATATGTATTACTACAACTTCGGCGGCGAATTCCACGTGGTGGGGGCCTCGCCCGAAATTCTGGTGCGCCAGGAAAAGCGCGGCGACGAGCGCATCGTCACGATTCGCCCGCTCGCAGGAACGCGGCCGCGCGGCAACACGCCCGAGCGCGATGCCGAACTCGCGACCGAACTGCTGAACGACCCGAAGGAAGTGGCCGAGCACGTGATGCTGATCGATCTGGCGCGTAACGACGTCGGCCGGATTGCGCAGACGGGATCGGTGGTAGTAACCGACAAGCTGGCGATCGAAAAGTACTCGCACGTCCAACACATCGTGAGTTCGGTCGAGGGCAAGCTGAAACCCGGCACGACCAATTTCGACGTGCTGCGCGCCACCTTCCCCGCCGGCACGCTGTCGGGCACGCCGAAAGTACGGGCGATGGAAATCATCGACGAGCTGGAGCCGGTGAAACGCGGCCTGTACGGCGGCGCTTGCGGTTATCTGTCGTTCACGGGCGAGATGGATCTCGCCATCGCGATCCGCACCGGGCTGATCCACAAGGGCAACTTGTATGTGCAGGCGGCAGCGGGCGTGGTTGCGGATTCGGTGCCCGAGTCGGAATGGCAGGAGACGGAGAACAAGGCGCGGGCAGTGCTGCGCGCCGCCGAGCAGGTGCAAGACGGCCTCGAAAGCGACTTCTGATCCGGAGACAGACCATGCTGATGATGATCGACAACTACGATTCGTTCACCTATAACCTGGTCCAGTATTTCGGCGAACTAGGCGAGGATGTGCGGACTTACTGCAACGACGAAATTACCCTCGATGAAATCGCGAAGCTCAACCCCGAGCGGATCTGCCTCTCGCCGGGACCAAGCAATCCGCAAAACGCGGGCATCACGCTGGACGTGCTGCGCGAATTTTCCGGAAAGATCCCCATTCTGGGCGTTTGCCTCGGCCATCAGGCGATTGGCGGGGCGTTTGGCGGACGCGTAGTGCGCGCACAAACCATCATGCACGGCAAGGTAAGCACGATTGAAACCGACTGCCGCGGGGTGTTTTCCGATCTGCCGAAACATTTCAGCGTGACGCGTTATCACTCGCTCGCGATCGAACGCGAGTCGCTGCCGGATTGCCTGGAAATATCGGCGTGGACGCCCGATGGTGAAATCATGGGCGTGCGTCACAAGGAACTCGCGGTCGAGGGCGTGCAATTTCACCCGGAATCCATTCTGTCCGAACACGGCCACGCGCTGCTCGAAAACTTCGTCAAGAGCCCAGCGCAAGGCATTCGCGCGTAAACCGAGATCCGATCATGACTATTACGTCCCAGGAAGCGTTGCAACGAACCATCGAACATCGCGAGATTTTCCACGACGAAATGCTGCACCTGATGCGCATGATCATGCGCGGCGAGATGTCGCCGGTGATGTCCGCTGCGATCATCACAGGTTTGCGTGTGAAGAAGGAAACCATTGGAGAGATTGCGGCGGCGGCCACCGTGATGCGTGAGTTCGCGAATCACGTGAACGTGCCGGATAGCGAGAATCTTGTCGATATCGTCGGCACCGGAGGCGACGACTCGCATACCTTCAACATCTCGACGGCCACCATGTTTGTCACGGCGGCCGCCGGCGCGAAGGTCGCGAAGCACGGCAATCGCGGGGTATCGAGTAAGTCGGGCAGCGCGGACGTGCTTGAGACGCTGGGCGTGAATATCGATTTGAAGCCGGAACAAGTGGCGTTATCCATTGCCGAAACGGGCATGGGTTTCATGTTCGCGCCAAACCATCATCCGGCAATGAAAAACATCGCGCCGGTGCGCCGTGAGCTCGGCGTGCGGACCATTTTCAACATCCTCGGTCCACTGACCAACCCGGCCGGTGCACCGAATCAGTTGATGGGCGTGTTCCATGAAGATCTCGTCGGCATCCAGGTGCGCGTGATGCAGCGCCTAGGAGCTAAGCACGTGCTGGTGGTGTACGGTAAGGATGGCATGGACGAGGTATCGCTGGGCGCGGCAACGGTGGTGGGCGAGCTGCGCAACGGTGAAGTGCTCGAGTATGAGATTCACTCGGAAGACTTCGGCCTGCAGATGGTGTCGAACCAGACGCTGAAGGTAGCGGACGCGCAGGAATCGAAGACCATGCTGCTCGGCGCGCTGAACAACAAGCCGTGCGTCGCGCGCGAAATCGTGACGCTGAATGCGGGCACGGCGCTGTATGCAGCCAACGTGGCGGACTCGATCGAAGCCGGCATGGTGCTGGCGAAAGAGATGATCGCGAGCGGCCAGGCCCGTGAAAAAGTCGACGAACTTGTGCGCTTCACGCAGCAATTCGCCAAATAACGAGGCTAGGACATGAGTGACATTCTCGACCGCATCATCGAAGTCAAACGTAGCGAAATTCGCGTCGCGCAGGAAAGCGCGTCGCTGAAGGAATTGCGTTTGCAGGCGAGTACGCGCGACTCGCGCGACTTCGTCGGCGCATTGCGCGGAAAGCACGCTGAGGGGAAGCCGGCAATCATCGCGGAAGTGAAGAAAGCGAGCCTGTCGAAGGGCATATTGCGCGAGGACTTCGTCCCCGCCGATATCGCGAAATCGTATGAACAAGGCGGCGGCGCGTGTTTGTCAGTGCTGACCGACGTACAGTTCTTCAAGGGCAGTGTCGCATATTTCGAAGAAGCGCGCGCCGCATGCAGCCTACCGGTTCTGCGTAAGGACTTTATCGTCGATGCTTATCAGATCCTGGAAGCCCGCGCTATGGGCGCCGACTGCATTCTGTTGATCGCCGCCGCACTCCAGCCCTCGCAAATGCGTGATCTGGAAGCGTATGCGCACTCGCTTGGGCTGGCGGTGCTCGTGGAAGTTCACGATCGCGACGAACTAGAGCAGTCGCTCACCCTGAAGACGCCGCTGATCGGGATCAATAACCGCAACCTGCGCACGTTCGAGACGTCGATTGAAACAACGATCGGAATGCTGGACATGGTTCCCGAAGACCGTATAGTGGTGACCGAATCGGGCATTCTGAGCCGCGGCGATGTCGACCGGCTACGCGCCATGGACGTGCAGACGTTCCTGGTCGGCGAAGCGTTCATGCGCGCCGACGACCCCGGTACCGAACTGGCGCGAATGTTCTTCTGACGCTTTTGCACGGAGTTTATTTTGAGTATTGAACGCGAGATCAAACTGGCGCTGCCTACGTCCGAACACGGCGAAATAGCGCAAGACCTAACGCAACGCACCGGTCAGAAAGGTCGCAAGATCCAGCTCACCAACGTCTACTTCGACACCCCGGATCGCGCGCTTGCCAAGGCTAAAAGTGCGGTGCGTCTGCGCGGTACGCCGGATCAGTGGCTACAAACGTACAAGACGGCCGGTGAATCCCAGGAAGGTTTGCACAACCGGCACGAGTGGAAACTGCCGGTTGCAGGAGAGGCGCTGGAAATCCCCGCCCTGCTTGAAATTTGCGACGAGGAAAACGCTGCCAACGCGCTCAGCGACGCCGCGCCCGAATTGATCGCCCTGTTCCGCACGGATTTTTCGCGCGTGATCTGGGACGTCGAGATTGACGGTGCGAAGATTGAAGCGGCGTTGGATCTCGGCGAAGTGACGGCTGACGTGGACAGCGAGCGCCGCACTACGCCAATCAGCGAACTCGAACTCGAGCTGAAATCCGGCAACGAGAAATCATTGGACATCCTTGCGGCGCAAATGCGCGGCGCGTTCCTGTATCTCCAACCCGAGGATGCCAGCAAAGCACGCCGGGGTTACGACCTGTGCGAGCCCAAAGCGGTTGGGTCCAACGGCGGCGTGAAATGAGTCAGGCGTCGCTGTTTGAAGCTGAGGCATTGAAAGCCCAGCCGTTCACCTCGCTGGAAAGTCAGTTCGACGCGTTGCCGGCAGACTGGCGCAAACATCTGAAGACGTTCATCGAGAGTCCGCATTACGCCGCGTTGTGCGCGTTTGTCGACGCCGAGCGCGCCGCCGGCAAGACCGTGTATCCCGCCGATGTTTTCCGTGCGTTACGCCTGACTCGTCCCGGCGATGTGAAGGTCGTGATCCTCGGACAAGATCCGTATCATGGCGAAGATCGTGGCGCGTCGCAAGCTCACGGCCTGGCGTTTTCAGTGCCGGCTCCGGTTCGGCCACCGCCATCGCTGAAAAATATCTTCAAGGAAATCAACGCCAGCCTCGGCTTCACTGCACCTGCTCATGGTTGCCTCGACGCATGGGCGCAGCAAGGCGTGCTGTTGCTGAACACATCACTGACGGTGGAACGCGATAAAGCCGGCAGTCACGCGAAACGTGGCTGGGAGCATTGCACCGACACACTGATTCACGAACTTGCCCTTCGGCATGAGCATCTTGTGTTCATGCTTTGGGGAGCGCATGCGCAGGCGAAACGGGGGTTGATTGCGTCGGCGGTGGCGTCCGGAAAAGCACATTGCGTGCTGGAGGCGCCCCACCCTTCTCCTCTGTCAGCGCATCGCGGCTTTTTGGGCTGCGGGCATTTTGTGGCGGCGAATACGTATCTGGAGCAACACGGGCGACCCGCCATCGACTGGCGTTTGCCTGACGCGCCAATCGGCATAGGGGACGACCATAAGGCCGTACCCCTGCCACACCGCCCGGCAT